>DKOG01000035.1 GCA_002469915.1 Bacteroidetes bacterium UBA7368 | reverse complement strand
ACCCCGTTGGAAAACTATCTGTACACGGATTATTTCTTTTCCCTGTTAACGTTTGGCCTGATGATTATGGCGCTCAGTGTGGGTAGCGGCATATTTTCTTTTCTCATGCGCCAGACGGTCGTTGTTGCGTCCCGCCATATCGAGTACGATCTGAGGAATAGACTGTATGATCAGCTTCAGAATCTTTCGCACGATTTCTATCTGAAGCATGCGACGGGCGATCTGATAACCCGTTCCACCAGCGACATCGAACAGGTTCGCCGCTACATCGGTCCGGCCATCATGTATACCACGAGAGCGTTGGTCATCATTGTGGTTGCCCTTTCCGTGATGTTCGTTATTTCACCGAAATTGACGTGGTACACGCTTATTCCTATGCCATTTTTGGCGGTTTCGGTAGGCCTGGTTGCTCACTTGGTGCATTCCAGAAGTGATGCACTTCAATTTCAATATTCGGTACTGACCTCTCGCGTTCAGGAAGCGCTCTCGGGCATCCGCGTTCTTAAAGCGTACTCCAGAGAAAAGGTAGAGGCAGAAGCGTTTGATAAGGAAAGTGCTGATTACAGAAAAAAAAGTCTGGATCTTGCCTTCATCGAGGCGGCTTGGAGGCCCGTATTTCTGACTCTTGTTGGAGTGTCGACGCTTATTGTGGTCTGGGTTGGTGGTACGCTCGCGATTGCAGGTGAAATCACGATTGGCAACATAGCTGAATACATTATTTATGTAGCGCTCATGACGTGGCCTGTTGCTTCAATGGGATTTGTAATCACCATGGTGCAAAGGGCGGCCGCCTCAATGGACCGCTTGAATGAGATTTTCGATGCTGAACCAGGTATTGTCACGACTGAGGGAGAGGCTATTAAAGAGGCAAAGGGGGCGATTGCTTTCGAAGCTGTGTCTTTCCGCCATCCAGCCAGCGAGGTCAAAGCGTTAAATAGTGTTTCATTTGCTGCTCCAGCTGGATCTACTCTAGCCGTGGTCGGACGAACCGGATCTGGAAAAACGACGCTGGTCGAAATGATTCCTCGGCTCCTGGATGCAGAATCAGGGACCGTTCGCATTGATGGTCGGGACGTGAAATCAATTCCGGTTGATGCATTGAGGAGTATGATTGGGTACGTGCCACAAGATGTGTTTCTATTTTCTGATACGGTCGCGGAAAATATTTCGTTTGGAACCTTGGGCGCCGAACAATCCCTCATTGAGAAGGCTGCGTTGGAAGCTGATTTACTGGATAACATCTCTTCCTTTCAGGACGGCTTTGAGACCTTTGTTGGGGAGCGTGGCATTACCCTTTCGGGCGGTCAAAAACAGCGAACCTCTATCGCACGTGCGCTAATCCGTCAGCCTCGGATTTTGATATTGGATGATGCGCTATCTGCGGTCGATGTGGGCACGGAGCAAACTATCTTGGGTCATCTCAAGAAGCAGTTCGGAAAACGCACGATCGTCATCGTCAGTCATCGTATTTCGGCAGTTAAGGATGCCGATCATATTATTGTGCTGGACGAGGGTCAAATCATAGAGAATGGGAATCACGATTCCCTGGTGCAAGAGGATGGATTTTATGCTGCGCTTCACCACAAGCAACTTCTTGAGCGGGAATTGGAGGAGTTGGCGTGAGCGAAGAAAAGAAAAAAGGACTTGATGGCCGATTGCTAAGGAGAATTATCTCCTATTTGGAGCCGTACAAGATTTGGGTTGGAGTAGCGTTCATCACGGTTCTGGTTGTTGCCTTTTTAGGTCCTTTGAGGCCCAAGTTGGTTCAAATTACCATTGACCAAGATATCGTGACCGGAGACCTAGAGGGTCTTCGCAACATGATCATGTTACTGTTCGGGATTCTAGTGGCTGAGGGGTTGCTGTCATTTGTAAATGCGTATCTGACGCAGTGGATCGGACAGCAGGCCATATATGATTTGAGAACGAAGCTGTATCGCCATATTCAGCGTCAGTCGCTTCGGTTTTTTGATACGACTCCGATTGGACGCCTCATCACGAGAGTAACAAGTGACGTGGAATCCCTGAGCCAGGTGTTATCTGCTGGGGTGGTCACCATTTTGGGAGATCTATTCAAATTGATCTTCATTTCGTGGTTCATGTTTTCGCTGAACTGGGAGCTTGCCCTGCTGACCCTGGCCGTGATGCCCCTCATGGTCTATGCCACGTTTTGGTTCAAAAGGAAAGTGAGGGTTGCCTACAGGGAAACACGCACGCAGGTCGCGAGGCTGAATTCATTCCTTCAAGAGCACATTTCAGGAATGAAAATCGTGCAATTGTTTGGAAGGGAAGAGGAGGAAATGAATCGCTTTAAGGCGATAAATGATGAGCATAGGCAGGCTCACATTCGAACCATATTTTATTATGCACTTTTCTTTCCGTTAGTAGATTTAGTGGCCACTATTGCGCTGGGGCTTGTGATCTGGTTCGGTGGTTTAAACGCGATGCAGGGGACACTGACACTTGGGGTCCTCATTGCTTTTATTCAATATGCTCGGCAGTTTTTTGAGCCGATTAGAAACCTCTCAGATCAATTCAATACGTTGCAAAGCGCTATGGCTGGTGCAGAGCGCATTTTTGATTTGCTGGATTCAGATTCGTCTATTCCGGAGGAGGAATCTCCCGTTGACTTTAAGTCGGTTGATGGTCGAATAGAGTTTAGAAATGTCTGGTTTTCGTACGATCCCAAGATTGATTCTGAAGATGATGAGGCCGATTGGATTCTTCGGGATGTCAGTTTCTCCGTTAATCCGGGTCAGTCTCTTGCCATTGTAGGAGCTACGGGTGCGGGGAAGTCAACGGTTATTAATCTGCTCCTTCGGTTTTACGATATTCAAAGGGGATCGATTTTGGTAGATGGAGTGGACATTACCAGCATCTCTTTAGCGGATTTGCGGTCTCATATTGGTTTAGTGCTCCAAGACGTATTTCTTTTTTCTGGCACCATTCGAGACAATATCACGCTCCGTAATGATGAGATTACGGATGAAAGAATGAAGCGTGCAGCGGCTTCTATCGGTGCCTCGGCCTTCATTGAGCGATTTTCTGCTCAGTATGACTACGAAGTACGTGAACGCGGTATGTCGCTGTCCCACGGACAGCGACAGCTTCTTTCCTTCGTACGGGCCCTCGTTTATGCCCCCCGAATTTTGGTCCTTGATGAAGCCACGTCTAGTGTGGACACAGAGACGGAGGAAGCTATTCAGAATGCTCTAGAGAGACTCATGAAGGACAGGACAAGTGTGGCTATCGCACATCGCCTTTCTACCATTCAGCACGCAGATAAAATTCTGGTTATGCATCGAGGTCAGGTGCGGGAATCGGGCTCCCATCAGGAGCTCATTTCCCAAGATGGATTATACAGGAAGCTCTACGAGCTCCAGTACCAAGAGCAGAAAGCGTTGGCCTAAGAATTAAAATATGCTCAGTGGGTGAAACAATGCTCTGGTTTATCGTATATAGACGATAAACGATATGACCGGAGTATATGCTACGCCCTGTCAATCACTTAAAGACAGGTTTAGACATGGCAAAAGCTCAAATGGATCGTTTTACAGATGCGCAGCAGGACCTAGCTCGTTTGGCTAAAGCGCTTTCTCATCCGGCTCGCATCGTGATCCTTGAAGTCCTAGCCGCGCGAAAGGTGTGCCTGTGCGGAGAGGTGGTCGATGAATTACCCCTTTCCCAAGCGACCGTTTCTCAGCACCTCAAGGTCTTAAAAGAGGCCGGCCTCGTGTCTGGGGAAATTGAAGGCGCGAGGTCATGTTATTGTGTGGATTGGAAAAGCCTCTCGCAGGCTCAAGATCTCATCTCCACCTGGTTCAAAAGGGCGGATGACATAAAGAGATCCTGTTGCTAAAGAACAAGGCTAGTGTTCAGGATCAACACAATTGAACACGTAAATGAAAGGGAATCAGATGGAAATCATAATTGAACTCAAGACATCAACATGCTGCTCGGAAATCAAAACCATCTTGTGTTGTGAATCGGAGCCTGTGGAATTGAACGACGAAGGAGTAAAAGAGCAGGTCAGATCTCGTTATGCCGAAACGGCCACAACGGGAGGTGGCTGTGGATGTAGCGCGGAGAACCCGTTTAATCTGGATTCCTATGATGAAATGGATGGCTATGAAAGTATAGTTGACCTGGGTCTTGGCTGTGGGATACCTACCGAACAAGCGGATATAATGATAGGACACGATGTCCTTGATCTAGGTTCGGGGGGTGGAATAGATGCTTTTGTGGCCAGAACGTTAGTCGGTCCAACAGGTAGCGTGACTGGTGTGGACCTGACCGATGAAATGGTTTCTTTGGCACGTCTCAATGCCGACAAGTTGGGTTATGATAACGTCCGTTTCCTTCAGGGAGACATCGAAAACTTACCATTCGAAGATGCTTCGTTCGATCGCATTATTAGCAACTGCGTCATAAACCTCGTTCCGAACAAGGAAAAGGTGTTCGCTGAAATGCACCGTGCTCTACGCTTGGGTGGAAGCTTCACCGTTTCGGATGTTGTCTTGGATGGCGAATTGCCACCGGCAATTCGCCAATCTGCAGAAGCCTATGCAGGGTGCGTTTCTGGGGCGGTTACGAGAGAGGACTATCTGAATACGTTAAAGCGCGTTGGCTTCTTCGATGTTCAGGTTTTAAAGGAACATGAAGTGGTGCTTTCCGACGCTGATTTAGCCGGATTAGCCTCTCCCGATGAGATCGCTCAATTCCGAAATTCTGGCGCTCGTGTAGTCAGTTTGACCTTTACCGGCTCGCGTACTTAATAAAGCCACATGTCGAATGTGCGCCGATACGAAGCTGTGACGGGGTGCGTATCTCCAAGAACGGTGAACAAGGCTACGCCCAACTTCCGTGCTCCGTCATCCAATAGGAATCGATT
>DKOG01000202.1 GCA_002469915.1 Bacteroidetes bacterium UBA7368 | reverse complement strand
AGCCGATATGGACAACCTGAATTCGGATGAAAACTATCTCGAGTTCAAGGCAAAGACAGGCATTGACCTGATGACCGATATAAAAAGTGCCTATTTCGCTTTGAGCCAATCGGGTGACGGCGCAAACGGCGCCATGCTCATGTTTATGGACTTTGATCAGTCCAGTCTCGTGCAGCTCATGGAAGAACAAGCAGATATGACCCGGCTAAACTCAACGGATTTCACCGATGCTTTTCAAAGCCCGAATAGTGAGATCATGGTGGGTATCCATGATGGTAGTATGATGGTACTCGCTTCTTCCGAAGATGAATTGGCCCGCATGTCCGATCGAATGTCAGACGGTACCCTTTCCACGTTGCCTAGCGACCTCTTGCAAAAAGTCAGTCGCAATCAGCATTGGGCTATCATTAGAAATGTGGATCAAGTTCTTGCCCAAGGACTAGATCTTGGAAATAACTTGGGCAGCGAACTGGGACAGTTGGGGCAGATTGCAGGCACCATCGGTGAGATCGGTATTTCAGCAAGCTTTACCTCCACGGATATCTTTTCATCCATGTTCATTCGCCCAACGGATAACATCAGCCCCGCAGACCTCGAGAGTTTAATCAAAGGCCTCCGAGCTGCCGCGCGCATTCAATTCCAAGAGGTACCTGACCTTCTTGAAATGGCTGAGCGGCTTGACGTTTCGTCTGATGCCCGATTTGTCGAGATTTCAGTCGAAGTAAGCATGCAGGAATTGCGGGATCTTGGAGAAGAGTATTCAGACCAAATCGAATCCGCGCTTTCGAAACGAACGCTCGAAAAAAATCAGGACTGATTTTAAAATTCGGATAGAGGTTTAGGTCAGAAAGGTGTTAGATTCAGGTATTCACTAAGTACCCCACCACTTTTATCTGACTGGTATGGTAATTCCTTCATTGTCTGAGGTCTCTTTTACGCTAAACGATCTCCCGGATTTGCCTCGCCCTGAGCGAGTTTTAATGACGTCCCCTGAGCATTTCGATGTGCAATACGTCATCAACGCCCATATGGCGGGAAACGTGGGATCAGTAGATCGTGAGCAGGCACAGCGCCAATGGGACGTCCTTAAAAGTACGTACGAGTCCTGTGGGCTCGAAGTAGAACCTATTTCCGGACAAGCTGGCCTTCCGGATATGGTTTTTTGCGCTAATCAGACCCTCCCTTTTGTGTCCGTCGACGGCAACACCAAGGGAGTAGTGCTTTCCAATATGTTTGCAGCGGAGCGCGCTAAGGAAGTCCAGTTTTTCGCGGACCATTTCTCATCTAAAGGATACGAGATTATCCGCGACTTATCCGTGGGTGAGACTGAGTTTGAAGGGATGGGAGATGCGCTATGGCATATCGGGAAACGCCTTTTATGGGGTGGATACGGATTTAGAACCGACCTTTCAGCGTACAAACGCATTTCCGAGCAGTTAGATGTACCCATTCTAGCTTTGAACCTGGAAGATCCAGAGTTCTACCACTTGGATACCTGCATGTGCCTTCTGGATGCAGATACCGTACTCATATTCCCCGGAGCATTTGATTGGGCCGGTTTGGAATTGATACACCACTTCTTCCCTAACGTACTCGAAGCTCCTGAAGACGAAGCACGCGGACTTTTTGCGTGCAACGCGCATTGCCCAGATGGACGCCACGTGATCATTCAAAAAGGATGTACAAAGACGAATGCCCTGTTAACCGAAGCCGGTTTTCAGGTCGTAGAAGTCGATACGTCAGAATACTTGAAATCCGGCGGATCGGTCTTTTGTATGAAGCTGATGATCTGGTAGATCTCTATTTCAACGTGTACCGGGCGGAGAAAAATGCGTGTCGTGTGGCGGCCGGGAAAAACTGAGTCGCGCCGAAACTGACATTGCCGTAGGTCAATACCTCATCATTCAACACGTTGTTCAGATCCAGACCGAGTTTGAGTCCTGCAAACTTACCTGTCGAGCTGAAGAGGTAAGAAATAGATGCATCCACCAGCATGTAAGCCTCCAGCTTGAGATCCTCTTGAGGCAAACCGGATGCATTTTCCCCCTCGCCGTTATCTACGTACTGAGTTCCTACCAAGGAGGACATGATCGAAGCAGAAAATCCTTTTTTGCTGTAATCCAACCTCATGTTTCCACTGGTTGCAGGAAAGCCTGCTATCGGATTGCTAGCCCTATCGATCTCAGTTGTTGAAAAATCTGGGAGCGTCACAAACTCTGCAAACGAAATAAATCGATTCCTAGATATCGTCGCGTTTCCTGCCAGATCCAGCCCTGGAGCTAACCTCACGGCACCCTCCATCTCGAGTCCAATATGCCTTGTACGATCGGCATTGCCCGTTCTCGGAACACCGTACTGATCCAATCCCCCACTGGGCACTATTTCATCTTGGAAATCCATTACAAAAACATTCGCGCTTGCTCGGAATTTCTCTCCGCTCCATCGGGTACCTAGTTCCAAGTCAATGAGGCGCTCGGGTTTGATAAATGGCTTATCCATATCCAGATTGCCTTGTGCATCCATATTAAATAGCGGTTCGAACCCTGCACCTGCTTCCTCCCCATCGTAAAGTGACTTCATGCGGGGCTCGCGATGGGCCAACGCTAGAGAAGCAAACCCACTCCAACTTTGCTCTGGCCTGAAGGTGATACCGATGCGGGGATTGGCGAAATAATATGGTTTCGAAAATTGAGTGCCGATAAACGCCTCATCCCAGACCCGATACTGCCGATAGGTGAGCTGAACATCTGCCTGCACAGCCCACAGATCCGATATCCGATTCAGGTGAGACATATACACGGATGCGATCGCCTTTTCTCCCCTAAATGAATACACTCGGACATCATGGTCTGCACCAACGAGGTTGGCTGGTAGACCGTCTGCTTCTTGAATTCGGCCCCATCTTAAACTTCGATGTAACCGAAATTCCGCGCCGACGGTAGATGTCGCCTTAGAATTAGTTTGAGTGATTTTGGGCATCCAACCCACCTGCCATTGGTCCAGATAGGCCCGAAATAATACACTTGCAGACGGAAGGGAGACAAATAGCGGCTCTGCCCTTGCCGCACCGCTGACCGTACTTTCAGGTAGCCTTAAATAATCAGCGCTTCTGAACGTACCTCCGAAGTCAAAGTAGCCTTTCCCTTGGACCCCAAAGGCGGTCTGAGAGAATTGCAGGGATGAGTTTATGTCGAACGTATGATGGAGTTCAATGTGCGGCTGGTGGAAACTCTCTACATCCCGAGTGAGGGCTGAAAAGTTATACTTCCGATCAATGGTCCCGCCGAAACCGTCATCAATTTCGCCTTCGTTCGCTGCTTTGGGTATTCCTGCGTACGCAAGACCGTCTTTTTGAGGCCCCCCGTAGGCTTGAAGCGTCAGGGTTGATCGGTCACCATACCGAGTTATTCCTCCAAAAAATCGCCAAAATTCGGTCCAAGACCAATCCCTGTACCCATCAGAGAGCAGGCGACTCAGGCGACCGTACGCAACATATCGGTCATTGAGGAGCCCCGAGTTTATTTCGCCCGAGAAGCGGCGCGTTGCAAACGCGCCGCCACCTACATGAACGCTTGCCTCAAAGTCTGGCTTGTAAGGCATCGCGCGAATGTTGATGGCCCCTCCAATAGCAGTTGGACCGTATACCGATGAACCTGCGCCTCGCTGAATCTGGATGTCCTGAACAGCGCCCTGAATATCGAAAAAATTGACCCAGAAGACATTGAACTCCTCCGGATCATTTTGCGGTATTCCGTTGATAGCTACGGCCAATCTACGCTGACCAAAACCTCGCATCCGAAGTGTGGAGTATCCAATGGCATTCCCATTCTCGGAGTAGAAAGTGATCGATGGCTGCCGGGCCAAATGCACTGGCAAATCCTTCATATCTGGCTGCCGGGCCAGTTCTGCGCCCGATATATTGGACAAGGTTACCGGCGACAGATGAGGCGTAGCCCGGCCAATAGAAACCACGACTTCGTCATGCTGAACTGCCTGAGTCGAGAGCACGACGTGGACAGGAGCCATAATGTCGGTCGTGACGGATATGGACATCCGAATGGTGCCAAAACCGAGGAAGGAAACCATCATGTCGTACCTACCTGCCGGTACGCGTTCGATTACAAAACGACCCTCTGCATTTGATACAGCAGCGTATCGGGAGAGCAAAGACCCCTCTGCAAAAAGTTGAACGGCTGCGCCGGTAAGAGCAGATCCATGCTCATCGCTTATGTGTCCCTCAACGTCCGTTCTGGACTGCGCCGAAGCAGGGATAGAGGCGAAAAAAGCACAAAAAAGGAGGGCAAAAAGAAACCGGTTGACAAAAGTCATCGTGCGATCTAGTTGGTGGCGTTAAATGATCTACGTCTTGAAACGACCGTTCTGAGAGTCACACGACATGCGCATGCTGTTTTCCTTCGCCGGCATTATCCGGGCAGGTTCCAGGGGTATAATCTCAGCCCTTTCGAGCACCCCCAACAGTTCAGTCAACGCTTCCGAGAAAGCGCTCTTTAATATACGGCTGAGCCGTTTGCTATGCTGATTCGCTTCGTTTCAACATCCGATTCCACCCGAATACGAGTCCGAATGCCATCAAGAATCCAATAAAACTCATCACAAAATTACTCCAAGCGATCCGGACGTGTGTGGAACTAATCTGTTCAATCACCACTTCCTGAGCGGCTCCTTGCAGAACTTTTACTTGAAGCGTGTCTGCCTGAACGCGATGACCGATTGAATAGGGCAGTGTCAGGTTTTTCCGTTCAAACTCTGTGCCATCCGGAAGATGTACAATGAGGTCCAACTCGACGTGTGTTACATCCTTGCGGTCGGATCGATCGTAACGAGTCACTTCTGCCCATGTGGAAATACCCTCGTCCATGGTTTTTTGAAGCTGGATAGCCGTATATGCTTGATGCGCAGATAAGGCGACCAGTATGGCTGGGATGAGCCAGGCCCAACGGGCCACTTTTTTAACAATCATGGTGCTTAGAAGCTAGGATGGAATCGGTAATCTACCGGGAATCCAACCCTATCCGAAAGGATGGGT
>DKOG01000201.1 GCA_002469915.1 Bacteroidetes bacterium UBA7368 | reverse complement strand
AGATCGTTTTCGTGTTCTCTTTGTCTGTGACGTCTGCTACGATGAACGCCGAACCGTTTGAGTTCAGGCAGATCTCACTTCCGGCGTAATCCTCATCTGCACCGTGATACAGTACACATTGCGCATCATGCGTTCCACCGAAATCAGGGTGGTTGTAACAGCCTGCAAACGTTGGATTCTGCGGATCCTGAATATTCACGATATGAAGCTGGCCACCGCACGTCTCTCCACCGGATCGGTTACCCACCAAGTAGGCAAATCCTGTGTCTTCGTTAATAACCACATTATGCGTACTGGCGGTCCCCGCGTAGTGAGCGGTCTCTTCAAACATAACCGGCATATCAGCGGGGTCAATGTCCCGCACTTGGGTCAGATCAAGAATCTGTAATCCATGATCCCGACTTCCATCAGCTACTACGAAAGCGTGATTTTTGTACACTTTCACGTCCCGCCACCATGCACCCGGTGATCCTTCCGTGCGCATCATGTTACCCACAACAAGCGGAGATGCGGGGTTACTAATATCCACAACAGAAAGGCCGTCATTTCGGCCCTGAAGAACGTACTCTTTACCCGTTTGTGGATCTTCCCACCCCCAGATATCATTGAGTTTGGCGCCACGGTCATGGGACATTTCGTCCGTTGCAAGAAAGGAAACTAGGTCCACGTCTTCGCAAGGAAACAGCCCATTTGCCAGTCCATCCGTACAATCAATCTTGTCCGTTCCCGTGATAGACTCCATCCGGTTTACGTCGCCGAAGAGATACGCTGTACGCTCCCATCCAGCATCGGTATGTTCAAAAACACTTGCTAGACCCGCGTCAAAATCACCCGTTGGTGATCCTACAATGGCAAATCCATCTCCCATAGCGACACTAGTACCGAAACCAGGTGTGGCGCGGTCTTCTTCTGCTTCCAACCGCAGCGTCGCATCGCCGGTCATGGTGATATCATAAAGATAGGCTGCGCCTGAGGCTCCGATAAGGAGGTAATCGCCATCGACTGAAAGACTTGACCCAAAACTCGGATGCTGATTTTCTCCCGTTTGAACAATCGTATCTACCATACGCCAGGTCGCATCTTCTCCAAACTCATACGCGAAGACCGCTCCAAAACTCTCAAAACCTGAGGCGCCGACCCATACCTTATTACCTTGGGTAGCAAATGCCCGTCCAAATCGCGCACCTGCATCGAGATCATTTTTTAAGATCCCCTCTCTTTTAACCCAGTTACGGCTATCTACATACTCGTACGCCACAACACCACCCGCGGCACTATCGGCTTCCGCTGTACCTAGAAATAGATGGTTTCCGGAAGAGGCAACGGCCCACGCGCCGGTTTTTTCCAATTCGCCCATATCATGCCACATAGTGCCCATCTGGTGCACTACATGAACGGCACCCTCGTGCGTAGACTGATCATATGAGGTAACCATAACGTTATTCTGAACGACGGCAATATTCTGTGTTCGGAATCCACCACGGGCAAAAGAACCTGCAAACTCATGACCTTCAGGCAACTCTTCGTGTGGACTTACCTTCGCGGTCTGAGTCCACCTATTGTCTTTCAAGCTAAAAACGTACACAGCGTCTTGTCCCGGTGCTCCGACAACCATCTGACCATCGGTGATATTAAACGAGCGCCCAAACTCGTCTCCATGGTCTCCGCCCTCTGCTGCAATGCGTTCAACTTCTACCCATTGCCCCTCTTCGTTTTTCGAAAACCGAAGGACCTGTCCCGCAGGATCAGCGCCAGCTGGCCACGTAATGGGGGCCGATCCGATATAGACGTCTCCTTCATAAACAGAAACGGCGCCGCCGAATCCAAGACGCATGGAGGCATCGTCTGAGTAAAATGTCTGAGCGAGTACCGGACTCACAGCTATCAGGAGGATAAAAACCGAAGCAGAAAAACGTTGCATTTCAGATTGGGGTTTGGAATTGGGACCGGAGGTAAACGGATCAGTACGCTGAACAGATCCGGAGACTACCCTTTTTCTAAAGAAAAGGCCTTTGGAGGATCAATCCAATAAATCAAAAGTTGATCAAGGTCAACGAAAGTCAGCGCATGGATTTTAGAACGCCCATATCAACCTCGATTCTGAACAGCTTATTGCTGTGCGTTTTCCTGATTGGCGGCGTTTTTTCTCCGACGCTCCACGCCGTTCATCACGGATTGGAGTGGTTAGATGCAGCTTCTCGGGATGAGGTATGTGACCATTCAGATCATGAGACTGGATTTGAAGAGGTCCGGCATGAATTCGAATTAGATGACTGTACATCCTGTGTGAGCCGGTGGGATTCTGCCTACCAAAACATAACATCTTCCGCGGATCGTTCCGCTGATAAGGAAGTATGGCATGACCAGACCGACTTTCTGATCGCCCTCGGTCCTTATTCCTCAGGAGCTCGCGCGCCCCCTGCTGTCTGATTGCTCCCCCACCAAGGAGGTGGGTTTTCAATCTATTCTGCCAGATTTCTGGCATTCCAGACAGCCATGTCAGTCAATTTCGCTCGCCTAGCAGGCGTATTCATCCTCGTAGTGCTCGTCACAGGATTTCCTTGTGAAAGCAGCGCGCAATCCGTTCAGGGTCGTGTGCTTGATGAGAATCGAATGCCTTTGCCGGGTACTCAAATCGTAATTCCTACTCTAAATCAGGGGACTGTCTCTGATGAGGAGGGACGTTATTTCCTCGATCATCTCGAGCCGGGGACGTACGTCGTGGAGTATCGGTTCATTGGATATAAAAGCGAAATTCGGACGATCGAAATGAAATCCGAAATCGTCGTTTTAGATGTCCAGATGGTGCCCGAAAATGTCTATCTGGACGAAGCCGTAATCACTGCTGAGCATCAGAAAGAAGCCATGCTCAAGCGCTCCACTCAATCCGTTACGGTGCTGAGAGCAGCCGATCTTGATAGCAAAAGTGGTCTCACTTTGGGAGAAACGCTTAAAGATCTGCCCGGCGTCACAACGTTATCTACTGGTCCCTCCATTTCAAAACCGGTTATCCGCGGCCTACACAGTCAACGATTGGTTGTGCTGAACGCTGGAGTAGCTCAGGAAGGACAACAGTGGGGCGGAGAACACGCACCGGAGATAGATCCGTTTGCAATGGCGCGTATCGAAGTGATCAAGGGCGCAGCTGGTGTTGAACATGGTGTCGGTGCGATTGGTGGTGTTATTCGCCTAGATCCTCCGGATCTACCGACGAATGAGTCGATAAGTGGACGCCTGATGCTGAGTGCCTTCTCCAACAACCGTCAGGGGGCCGGATCGCTAGCTCTACAGGGCGGCCCCAAGGCCATTCGAGGGTTTGGATGGAGACTGCAAGGTAGCATGCGTCGGGCAGGAGACTCGCAAACTCCGGACTGGGTCATAGGCAATTCGGCTTTCCAAGAATTCGACGGCTCAGTATCGCTGGGAATAGAACGAGACTCGTTTCATCTCCATGCATATTACAGTCATTTTGGAACAACGCTGGGTTTATTCAAAGGGGCACACATTGGAAACATGGACGACCTCTTGGCCGCTATTGAACGTGGTCATCCGTCCGTGAAATACACGTTCTCCTATGAAATCAAAGCCCCGAAGCAGACGATCAATCATGATCTTGTCACGATTGAAAGCCAATTTCGACTGGATAGTGGCGACTGGATTGAAGCTCAATATGGACTGCAGAGCAACCGACGGGAAGAATACGATGCTCATTGCCGGTTCTGTGACGAACCAGGCAAAAAGCCGGCATTTGGACTGTCGTTGACGACCCACACCCTCGACTTGAAACTTCGTCAGAAGCCGAGAGGAAAGTTCTTGGGTGTCATTGGACTCAGTGGCATGAACCAGACCAACACGAACAACGAAACTGGATATCTCATTCCAAACTTCAAGGCTCTAACGGGCGGCATATATACCCGGCAAACCTGGGTACAGGGCCCTCTCACCCTTGAGTCGGGAATAAGATATAATTATCGTTGGATGGAAGCCTTTCCAAGAAATAGTGTTAGTTCTGGGGAATTCACGCTCCAGAACCATACCTACAGCAGCTTGACGGCTGTAGTTGGGGCGGTGTGGCAGTTCAGCGATCATTGGTCTCTGGCCAGTAACCTGGGATCGGCTTGGCGTCCACCCGGCGTTAACGAGCTCTACAACTTCGGAGTACACCACGGGACAGCCCAGTTTGAGACCGGGGATCCCACTCTTGGCGGGGAGCGCAACTACAACGTGGACCTAACACTTCGACACGTGGCGGAGCACTCCGTTGCAGAAATCAGTGTCTACAACAATCAGATGAACGGGTATATCTATCTCCACCCGCAAGTCGATCCAGTCGTGACTATCCGAGGAACGTTTCCCGCATTCATCTACAGTCAGACGAATGCTGTTCTTCGGGGTATCGACGGATTACTTTCACATGATTTTGGAGATCGATTTGGCATGTCTGTCGTGGGATCAATGGTCCGAGGACGCGACACCAAATCGAATGACCACCTGATATCAATGCCCTCGGACAGACTGACACTAAACGGTTACGTCAGCTTGCCAACCGGGACGAGAATTAGGGAGTCCGAATTCCACGTTGAAACACTTCTGGTACGAAAGCAAAATCGCTTTCCTACCGAGATCGAACTAGTTGAACCTCCCTCCGGATACGCACTTCTAGGTGCGGGATTCAAGGGAGCGTTCTTTTTTGGACCGTCATTAATCCGGTTCAGCCTGGACATCAATAATATCGCAAATGTGGCTTACAGGGATTACCTGAGCCGATTTCGCTATTTCGTAGACGATCCAGGTCGCAACATTTCTTTTAGACTACAACTTCCTTTTGGAAGATCTTAACACTATGAAATTTCATATCAGAACCCTCTTAGTACTGCTTTTCCTTTCTTTCACCCTAAACGCGTGTGATTCGGCCGAGCCTGATCACGACCATGCAGGCGAGGAAGAATTGATCACGCGAGTTGTTGTCACTCTCACCTCTGGAACAGAAACCGTCACTGCAAATGCCAATGACCCGGACGGAGACGGTACCGGGTTTGAGATCGATCCGATCGTCTTGTCTAGTGGGACGACCTACTCAGGATCCATTACACTTTGGGATGATGTCAACCTAGAGAACATCACGGAAGAAATAGAAGAAGAGGATGATGAGCATCAGTTCTTCTACACTGTGGGTGGTGGCGTGTCCGACCGCGTGGACGTCTCGATTACCGATCGCGACAGCAATAATCTTCCGGTTGGCCTAACATTCGATCTCGTTGTTTCCGATGGTGGACCTGCAAGTGGTACGCTAAATGTGGTTTTATCACATTTTGACGACCAGCCAAAAAACGGATCAGACCGAAGCGACGAAACCGACGTTAATGTGACGTTCACTATCTCGCTCCAGTAACCACCCATCTGTTCGACCACGTTGTTTGAGCGCTAACGATCTGGTGGTTGAACCCACCGGTTCAACCACCAGATCCAAAGCGTTTCGATCCGTGCGAATGTAAAACGATTAATTCCGTTTTACTGGCAAAACTGGCAGGACTTCTTTTTGGGGTATATGTTGGGTTTCTATACCAACCCAAACAGAACCTATGTCGCGTACATACGTCCTTCCCGCCCTTCTCGTCCTACTAACGGCCTGTCAGTCGCCAGAAAAAATAACCGAAACAGGGGCGGTACAAGACACCCTTCGCATCGTGGCCTACAACATCCACCACGGAGCAGGAATGGATCTCGAGTTGGATCTGGAACGAATCGGAGCCCTGATTCGAGACCTGAAACCCGATCTCGTTGCCCTGCAAGAAATTGACTCCGTTGTCACTCGTACAAATGCAGTGAATCAGGCCTCCGTTCTCGGGGATATTACGGGTATGGATGCCGTATTTGGGGAGTTTATGCCATACCAAGGAGGCAAGTATGGTATGGCCGTACTGTCTAAGTGGCCCATAGTGTCTTCCAAGAACCATCGACTTCCCGACGGAGAAGAGCCCCGCTCGGCTCTTTCGATACGTGTTTCATCTCCTAAGACGAGTAGAGAACTAGAGTTCGTTGGAATACACTTTTATATGACAGAAACCGAAAGGCTTGCCCAAGCCCGAGCGTTGTCAGCAGCCTACGAGGACACGAATGTACCAATCATTATCGCAGGAGACTTTAACTCAGAACCGGACTCTCCCATACTCGCTCACTTAGCTGAGAATTGGGATTTCGTTCAAAAGGGAGAAGACCATTTTACCTTTTCATCCTACGAGCCCGTCAAGGAGATCGATTTTTTTGCTCTCCGTCCCAGCACAGCGTTCCGAGTCATTGATCAGTATTTGATCGACGAACCGGTTGCTTCGGATCACCGACCTCTGTTCATTGAACTCGTTTGGTAAACGTACCCAAAACGGTAACACATTCGACTGATTTCACTCGGAAGGGTTTGCTGTGGACCAATCGAAGACCTCATGGAGTTCACTACTCTCAAACATAAAGATTCACCGAACGGATGCCTGAGAGCAAATACATACCCATCAGTTGTACGTTTCACGACCGACTCGAGCATTGGTCAGTATCGAAAACGACGGTGAAGGTCATCTATTTAGTTGATGACAAGACGACAGAAGTGCGGGCGGTAATTTCAGATGTGTTTGCGCGTAATGGAGCAGACTATGCTCTTCTGGCGCCTTCCGATGACCGTGCGGCCTTTATGGTGCGACTGGATTACATCTTATCAGTAGACGGAATTCCGCTGACACCACACTGCTGATCAATTAGTTCTTAGATCCAGATGGAGCCGATCTAGGCGGTGCGTTCCACACGTATTGATACAGACCTACTCCTCCCCAAAATCCATTTCCATTTACCACGTTGGAAAGCGAACCAGGTTGGGCGAGTAGTTCCGGGTCAAAAATGCCGCGCGGCGGATCCCAGTTAGCGTCCAGGACTCGGACCTGCAACAAAATCGCGTGCAATAGCGGCAACGGTGTGCTGGAATCCAAACCAAAATAGGAGCGCATCCGGGGAGCGTCTGCCCCCATATCGATATCAAACTCCCAACCACCGTCTTCCGATTTATTCCCGGGACGACCATAAGGAAGCCGAACAAAACGACCTTGCAGATCATAAGTAACCACTACATCCCAAGGTGACTCTACCTCTGGCAGGCGAACACGCCCGACTAATCCTGAATCTGGACTTACTTCGTACGGAAACATTAAAGTATCAGGAATGGGACGGGGCGATCCATGACGTGGAATTACCGTTTCGGCCCATGTCACTATTGAATCAGATCTCGTGACTTCCAATCGATATGTATGCCCCGGCCGCACCATGAAATTGGACCTGAAAATATGACCATATGTCCCATCCGGGAGTCGCTCCAAATCATGCCACCACGTGATGACATTTCCGGTGGCCACATCCATAGAAGTTACTTGGGCATCAATAGTCGCTTGCGGATCAGATGGCGACAAGATCTTTTCTGGAAAACGAGTTACCGGGATTACACGAACAGCGTGGTCACGCTCCAATTCGTCTAAGTATCCATATATCGAAAAGTACGTTTCTTCGTTCTCAAATGGATCTAGAAACGTATCTGAACAGGATGAACCTACCAGAACAAGAAGGACGAGAAGTATGATTCGGAGAGCGCGCAAGAGCTCGATCTATTATGTAAGACAAGGAGAGAACATACACTTAATCATCCAATTTGACCGTGTCATTCTTTCGTCTACAATGAATTGATTGAATGAAGGTCAACCTAAAGGACCTTGATAGTTCCTGCAGATACTACCAGCCCAGCGACCTTTGATAATGCTTCGACTTTGTGCCAAAATCGAAATAAATATGGTTCATTTAAGGGTAAATCTATGTGCAAATCCAATTTTGGAAGTACTTCTTTGCACAGATGTGGACCTTTTTACCGGATCACTAATTGAAGGGGCCAAACTCCGCTTTACACGTGCCATCTTATGACGACCCGTCGTCACATTGCAGCGCTTTCTCTTCTTACCAGTGTCCTGCTGGGAGGTTTGATCGCACCACTCTCGCATTTCGCCTATATGGCGTTAGGCGATACCTACGCGATGTCAGAGATGACGGCCATGCCTGCTCACGATCATAAGCAGGATCATTCCCAAAGTGGTGCGGCGTTGGAAGTGGCTATGGATGCTCATGCAGAGTGTCCATTTGCCGTATTTTTCCTCAGCCAGTCTCCTGGATTTGCAGGATCGACCCTTTCAGTTGATACTCCAGAAAGCTGCACGTCAATTTTCTCTCTTTCCGAGGCCACTTTTGTCAGCGCCGATCTGCTGGCGTTTTCAGCCCGAGGCCCTCCTGCTGACCGTCAGACCACTGTCTGATCCGGTCAAAGATTGTATTTGTACCGCTTTTCGCATTTTTGCGTGAGGCTTATTGGTTTGTTCTATCCCTCGTAAAGGGGTGGTCGTACGCTCAATTCCCGACTGGTTCAGATTTCTCTGACCTTCTCCTTTTCGCGCACATCTATCACTCTGATGATGTAATCCGCGCCATTTTCCAGTTCGAGATACCCATTATTTCGTGCCTCTAGGCACACATTTGAGCATTATGAAATACTCTAAGTTCTTTCTCCCAGCAGTCCTATTCGTTTTTCTTTTCATCGCAGGTTGTGACAGTGACGTCATGGAAGACGAAGAAGTGATGACCACGCTCCGACTTCAACCCGTGTTCAGTGGACAGCCATTATTGATGGACCAGACCTATGACCACAATGGTACAGCGATCAGCTTCGATGGCGCACGTATTTACCTTTCTGAAATCACCTTAATCGCTGAAGACGGTACCGAGACGCTTATCGAGGGTCCATCCATAACCGTTCCGGCAAAAGATGAAAACGATGCGGACGTTTCGCATACTGTATCCAACCGAGTCATTCTTGCTAAACATGATCATGGCCATGAAGAATATGACCTTGGAATGGCTATGTCAGGAAGCTATACGGGTATGCGTTTCAAAGTCGGTATTGACGGCCAAGACAACCGAGTCGATGCGTCCCAAGTCCCATCGAATCATGCACTGGCTAAGCAGACCGACAAGAACAACCATTGGAATTGGGCTAACGGGTATATCTACTTGAGAGTTGACGGACTGGCTGATTCCGATGGAGATGGGACTCCAGATGCTGCGTTTGAAACCCACCTTGGTAAAACCACTTTTCTCCGTGAAGTAGAATTAAATACTGCCTTCGAACTGACCGAAGGCATTACCAATCAAATTCACGTCATGCTGGACTACGCGCACCTCTTGCACATGGTAGATCTTTCCGATCCTCTTCAGTTATTGTGCCACACGGGTGATAATATCCCCGTTGCACAGAAAGTGGCTGGCCAAATAAGCGGTGCTTTCATGCTACACGGGCTGCATGAATCAGAGCACTCACACCACGACTAATAGTGGTTCGTACTTGTTTCATACTGATGCTCGTACTGGTTTCCGGGTGCGAGTTGGTGGCCGATGAGGGCCACCAACTCGCACTACTGGATGTGCCTGAATCGTTTGATCCGATTCCGGTCCCGTCACATAATCCAACAACGCGAGCCAAAGTAGAGCTAGGCGAACGCCTATTCTCCGATGTTCGACTCTCAGAAAACGGGTCCGTGTCTTGTGCTTCCTGCCATCTGCCAGAGCATGCATTCGCGGATCCTCGCCCACTGAGTATTGGCGTCCATGGTCGTACTGGAATTCGGAATTCTCCGACGCTGGTCAATATTGCTTATCAGAATCTCCTGTTCTGGGACGGCGGCGCATTTACCCTTGAATCACAGGCGCTTGGCCCTTTAGAAAATCCTGTCGAGATGGATATGAATTTGGGTGCCTTGTTGGACCGAATCAGCTCTGATGCATCCTATCAAGCTGCATTTGAGGACGTTTTTAGTCAGGGGGTTAATGTATTAACCCTAACACAAGCTCTTGGTGCATTTCAGCGGACCATTCGAAGCGGTGGTGCTCCAATCGACAGGTATCTGAGCGGACAAGAAGATGCACTCTCTGCCTCTGCACGTCGAGGTCTGATCCTTTTTGAAAACAAGGCGGACTGCGCCTCATGCCATTCAGGATTCCTGTTTACAGATCAGACCTATCAGAACAATGGTTTGACCTTCGCAGCTGCGGACTCAGGTCGAGCTCGCATCACGTTGAACTCCGACGATTTTGCAAATTTTCGCGTTCCGACACTCAGAAATGTAGGAATATCTGCTCCGTTCATGCACGATGGGCGCTTTTCCTCTCTGGAAGAGGTCATAAACCATTATGACCGAGGAGGTACTAATTCACGCGGCCAAAGCGAGTTAGTTCGCTCCCTGCAATTGAGTGATATGGAAAAAGCTGACCTCAAAGCCTTTCTCTTATCGCTAAGTGATGACTTTATTCTCAGTGGACTGCCCGATGCATAGACTACTTTTTATCACGCTCGTTCTCTTGGCAGGGTGTGCTCCAGACATTACTGAAACAGACTTCTTCAGTAGGCACCCAGACCCGCTGGCTACTGAAGAAGGAAAGGTCATCCTGGCTTCCCACACGAATGATTCAATTCGTATTCGAGTCCTGTCGGAGAATGGCCTACATGCCGGATTTAATCCTCTCCTTTTCGAGACGGAAGGGGATGTTTCGGAACTGACCGCCACACTTTTCCTGGATTCGGGAATAACAAGAATCGAATCTCCTCTGGGGTCAACGGTTTTCACATCAGGCGAATCTGCCCATATTCTGAACCCCGGAATTAGTGGCGACTGGACTCTCGAACTTTCATGGGTAACAAACCAAGGCCGATTTACGACCCTATACCCTGTTGAGGTAGCTGATGATATTTGGGTTCAGCAAATAGAAGGCGCTCCAACATTTATTAGCTGGATCGCGCCCGCCGCTCCGAAAACGGGATCTGATGTATTCGAGATTGCCATCCATTCCTTTGACGGAAGATCTTTCTCACCTGTTACCTCAGCATCCCCGGACCTGTACCCATATATGGATATGGGAGCGGGGGAAGGGCACAGTACCCCTTTCCTAGCTCCAACCCACGTAGGTGACGGCCATTATCGGGGCGAAGTCAATTTCATTATGTCTGGCGGGTGGGACATGACTGTACGGATGTCGGGCGGTGAAGAAGTCATCTTCAAGGGGTTTACTGTTCGATGAAGAATAAAATTACACTATTGACGCTTCTGTTCTTCTTCTCCGGGCCTGTAATGGCTCAAGATACACTGAACGGAATTGTGCTGGATAACCTGTCGGGCACACCCGTGCCGATGGCCAATATCATCGTGACCGGCACGACATACGGAACTGCCGCAGATGTAAATGGTCGTTTTCGATTGGTCCTGAGAGCGGACCATCATATGCTTAGGATCTCCTCCCTAGGTTATGCGTCGGCCATAGTACACATTGATCCGGCACTACGGGAGCGAGGCGAACTAACAGTTCGCCTCGCTCCATCTATTATAGATGTAGATGAAGTCATGGTAAAAGGCGACCGAGCCCGACTCAGCGACCCATCCTCATCGACTCACAATCAGAATGCGACCGAGGATCTTATGGATCGTATTCCGGGAGCTGATTTCATTCAGCGAGCTAATTTTGCTTGGGAGCCAGTAATCCGAGGTATGAATGGCGGTCAAGTCGGATTGGTAATTGACGGAATGAAAGTCGTAGGTGCATGTATAGATCGAATGGATCCAACCTCGGCATATGTAGAAGTCGAAAATTTGGAGCGACTGGAGCTTACTAAAGGTGGGTTTGATCTAAACACCGGATCCCAGATTGGCGGTTCCATCAACCTGATGACGGAAAAGCCCACCTTTGACGAGACCTTTTTTCTGAGTTCTGAAGCCGGATTCGAATCCGCCTCGATGCTGCGCCGGGGTCGAATTATAGGTGGAGCATCGCACGGAAAAACGAGTGTCCGAGGCAGCTTTTCCTATCGAGTGGCTGATGATTTTTCGCCGGGAGGCAGCGCCGCTATCTCATATTCCGGATACGAAAAGAACAACTACAAGCTCGATCTCTCTCGGAAATTGAATCACGCCCACCTACTCACAGGTAGCTATCTCGCAGATAATGCCTGGAATATTGGGTATCCGGTATTGCTAATGGACGCGACCCTCGCTCAGGCTAAGATTTATAGCTTAACGCACAATTGGACTCGTCATGAACCAAGCAGTGTGTTCAAAGGCATGGAGACCCGCCTCTATCACAATACCGTAAACCACTGGATGGATGATTACCAGCGGGATGTACGGGAGCGGGAAGTGATGCGGGGCATGAACATGCCTATGTACGGTCGGACGCGTACGAGTGGAGGAATCAGCCGAGCCGATTTCTCATTTGACCGAAAACGCCTTGGCCTTACGCTGGACCTCTATCAGACTGAGAGCTTTGGCGACATGTGGATGTTCAGTGTCTTCGAAAATATTCAGGACATGTACCTGCTCAACCTGGGAGATATTCTAGTTCAGCATGGAGCAGTGGCAGCAGACTATTCCATGCCACTAGGAAGCCGCTTTATCAGCCGCCTTAATGCCCGCTGGGATTATTCAAGACGGAATGTCCAAAAAGACGAAGCCAAGTCCATCCTGAAAGGACGATGGGAAACAAACGATCTCGCACAAACCTATTCTTTTGGAAATGTGAGCGCCTCCGTGGAATACGCGGCAAACCCCATCACCAAATTCAGATTGAGCCTTGCCAACGTAGCCCGTTTGCCAACTCACGTGGAGAACTATGGACACTACGTATACAATTACGTGGATGGCTTTTTCTACACCGGAAACCCCAATTTAAAGCCAGAGCGGTCTTCGCAAGTCGAGCTGGGAATGGAGAGGTGGACGTCTTGGTACGGCATAACGGCGAGCGTATATGGTAATTATATCCAAAATTATATCGTTGGCATGTCAGACAATGGGTTGCTTGACGGTTCAGATGTCTACAGATTCCGCGTCTATCAGAATGCCAGCGCTGCCGTACTGACTGGGTTCGAAGTCAGCGGTGTAGCCGAAGTGTTGACTGGTTTATCCATCGCAGGATCGGCCGCCTACACGCGTGGACAAAATCGAGAAATCGACGAACCCATGTACCTGATCCCCCCTTTTAGTGGCATGTTAAGCCTGCGATGGGATCAGGCTTCATACTGGGCTGAAATTGAATCCAGGATGGCCATGCCTCAAAATCGCGTTGCTCGAATCGTTGCAGAAGAGGATGGCACTGACGGATACGTTGTCTTGAACGTGCGTGGCAGCAAAGTATTTAACGACCGAATTGCCGTGAAAGTGGGAGTAGAAAACATCTTCGACACCCTTTATCACCAACACCTTTCTTTCGGCAATCTGCCTAGTGAAGGTCGCAATCTGTATACTTCCGTGTCTTACAGCCTTTAATCCATACCATCTGTTGATCGCAGCGAGAATCAAGATATTCAACAAATATCCGATCAGGATCCGATCATGGCTCAACTTTTAGAGCTAAAAGCCACCTTTCTGTACAAAGATTGGCAGCTCTTTCGTGCGCGCGATGCCAAAGGTCTAGCCCTCCGTATTCGGTCTCGATTGAAAATAGCCTCTTGGGTAGCCGGAATCTCAAGCGCAGTATTTTTCATTACCTTCGCTTTTGAGACTTTTTCCAAGTTTGGCTCCGAAGACCCAGGACCGGCAATATTTCGTGCAGCGATGTCTCTCTTCTTTCTTATCTCGACTTGGTACGGACATCGTGAGCAGAAAAAGGTTGAAGATCTTCTGGATTCGCTGAATCTGAAGTAAGCGCAAGAACATTTCCGTGCGAGATGGATACACCCGCACGCTCTAACTCACCCCACCCGTTTCGTAATGAGTGATCAAAAAATCATCTTTTCGATGGTAGGCGTCGGCAAAATTTATAAGTCGACCCGCAAGCAAGTTCTCAAAGACATTTACCTGTCCTTCTTCTACGGCGCCAAAATCGGTGTACTCGGATTGAATGGAGCTGGTAAAAGCTCCTTAATGCGCATCATTGCCGGATTGGATACGGACTATCTGGGTGAGATCCAGAGTCAGAAAGGGATCACTTTCGGCTACCTATCTCAGGAACCAGATCTTGATCCTGACGCGACCGTACTTGAGATGGTCGAAAAAGGAGCAGGGGAGCCTGCACGCTTACTAAAAGCGTACAACGAGGTGAGCGAAAAATTTGCGGATCCTGACGCAGATTACGAAGCACTCCTGGAAGAACAGGCCAAACTGCAAGACAAAATCGATGCACTGGATGCCTGGGACCTAGAATCCAAGCTTGAAATGGCGATGGATGCACTCAGGTGTCCACCAGCTGATGCTAAGATTAGCGTTCTTTCCGGTGGTGAAAAACGAAGAGTGGCTTTGGTCCAACTCTTGCTAAGTGAGCCCGATGTTCTTCTACTTGATGAGCCCACTAACCATCTAGATGCAGAAAGCGTAAGCTGGCTGGAACAGCATCTTGCACGCTATAAGGGAACGGTCATCGCGGTAACGCATGATCGATACTTCCTCGATAATGTAGCAGGTTGGATTCTCGAACTAGATCGAGGAGAAGGGATTCCTTTTGAAGGCAATTATTCTTCTTGGCTGGAGCAGAAAAGTAAACGTCTTGCCCAGGAAGAAAAGTCAGAGTCCAAGAAGCAAAAAGCGCTTAATGCAGAGCTGGAGTGGGTTCGTTTATCTCCAAAAGGACGTCGAGCCAAAAACAAAGCACGTATCACCGCCTACGAAAAGATGGCGGCAGAACAGGGTCACAAACGTCAAGATGATGTCCAGATCCCTATCCAGCCCGGACCTCGCCTTGGTCAGAAAGTCATTGTAGCCGAGGGCATTACAAAAGCCTACGATGACAAGCTACTTTACGAAAACCTCTCCTTTTCGCTTCCTCCAGGGGGAATTGTTGGAATTGTAGGACCAAACGGTGCGGGTAAAACGACGCTCTTCCGAATGATTACTGGGCAAGAAACGCCCAATGAAGGCACATTTGACACCGGGTCTACGGTACAACTTGGCTACATCGATCAGGACCGTCCATTGGATGGTACAAAAACAGTTTGGGAAGAAATTACCGGCGGCACA
Source organism: Bacteroidetes bacterium UBA7368 (assembly GCA_002469915.1). Lineage (GTDB taxonomy): Bacteria > Bacteroidota > Rhodothermia > Rhodothermales > UBA10348 > UBA10348. The sequence goes on along the minus strand of DKOG01000201.1, from coordinate 1,795 downwards.
GATTTTATTAATCTGGGCGGTAAAGATGTTAATTCGAGAGCCTATGTGGGTCAGTTCAACTTCGGAGGAAGTGATCAGCAAAAGCTGGTAACTGAACTATCAGGTGGCGAGCGAAACCGCGTACATCTGGCGAAAATGCTGAAAGAAGGCGCCAATGTATTGTTGCTCGATGAGCCAACAAATGATTTGGATGTTAATACGCTCCGTGCACTCGAGAATGCGCTCCAAGAATTTGTAGGCTGTGCGGTTGTAATCTCGCATGATCGCTGGTTCTTAGATCGCATCGCGACACACATCCTAGCTTTCGAAGGCAATAGTGAAGTCGTTTGGTTCGACGGAAACTACAGTGATTACGAAGAAAACCGGAAAGAGCGCCTCGGACACGAAGCGGATCAGCCTCACCGTATCAAGTATCGTCACCTAACTCGCTAAGAGGGGTTTAATGAACGGACAAAACGATACTCCGCCCGAAGAACAACTGGGCGTATGGATTGGCGTCGGCATCGCTATCGGGGCCGGCGTCGGAGTGGCTCTAGATAATATTGCAATTGGTATTGCTATCGGCGTAGCGATGGGTACCGCCATGGCCTACGCCAATAAGGCCAAAAATGCCGGAAAAGACGACTAAGTCGGCAACCGGAAACGGACCCCGACTCATTTCTTGCAGGTAGAAAGCCCCAACGGAGCGTACAACGGGCAAAAACTGACAAAGCTCGTCAACACAAAAATGGCTGCAACGATAATGCCTATCGTAGCCAGTAGGCCTGTTATTGCACCCGTAAAATAGAGATAGGCCATCACTACGGCCACAACAATGCGGATGATACGATCGGTAGAACCCATGTTCTTTTTCATGGAAATACTCGTTTGAGAGATTGGTTCAGTTATTTAAAAGCATCAACGAAGAGCATGAGACCAGTGATTAGGGTCAGGCAGATGAGGCAAACTAGTGCTTAACTGTCTGCTAGTTCTAAGAAAAAGTCCCGCGCTCTAGTCAGACTGCCTTCCAACGTCAAAGGATTGTGATCTCCTCCTTCATAGATGAATGACTCGAATTCATCGGCCGTTTTTCCGGCATCTTCCATGGCTTTAATCAAGAGCTGGGCCTGAGTCACGGGTACGATGAGGTCTGCTGTACCGTGATGTAATTGAACACGGGACATCTCTTCGACAAATAAGACTGATGAGCGCCGAACGAGAGCCCATCGGGCTTCATCAAACGCAATTTCTTTGTTTTGGAGAGGGACCACATATTCGCTGGCTAAATAATCTAGTCCAGGCAGATTTCTGGGGCTACCGAGTAAAATCTCTCTGGTGACTTCTTGAACAAATGGACCGAAAAAGTCAGTGGGGCCAAAGAAATTCAGTACCGCATCAATTTTATCGCTTCGAGCGTCCATCAACATTCCGACCCCGGCTCCCCGGCTGAATCCTAACACGCCGACCCGTTCTGGATCTGATCCAGGCTCAAGATCAAAAGTCGCATTGAGCAAAGAAAGCGCATCGTCAACATCGTAGTCCCACGGACTGTCTTCACCCTCTGAGGTCCAAGAGATCTTGTCAAATTCCAGCGTCTCTCCTCTAAATGAAGGCACGACGTAAACAAATTTTTCAAAGATATCCCCAAAAAACGAAAGTATGAGGAGCACTTCATCGTCCACACTAACGCCGGAATCTCCACCGTGGGCGTACACTAGAACGGGAGCGGACCGAGGGTCTATTCCATCCGGGGTAATGACGGCTCCGTAATGTTTTTCACCAGCCACGCGGTGCGAGATCACACGAACCGTTCCTC
>DKOG01000003.1 GCA_002469915.1 Bacteroidetes bacterium UBA7368 | reverse complement strand
CTGAAATCTCATATCTCACGCATTCAGCACGATCTCAATAATCCGCTGTCTGTTGTTTCGGGAAACGTGGAGCTTCTCAAAGAGCTGGCCATTGCATTAAATGTATATGCCGACGTCGAGGATCCTCTCGAAGACATGGGAGCTGCTCTCGATAAATTGACGGAGCAAGTGGATCGACTCATGGTGATTCGGAGTATGCTCTCAAATCTTTCTGAAAAACTGTAAAGTTGAAGTACGCCATATAAAACTGTTACAAAATCCAATTGATGAGTACTAAGGTGTAAACGGGCTAACCCGTGTAATGCCTGGTGTAGCGTCAAAATCATGGATTACCTGAATTGATCATCATTACAGGGTTCTGAAACGTTCGTCAGAAACAGAAAATCTGGAATTGCCCTTTTGAAAGGCCTCGTACGACCATACTTACTCCTCTTTTTTTTACTGCTGTCCGTTATCGTGCACGGAGAGGCTACCGCCCAGCGCGTCGATATTTCGGAAGAGCGCCAAGTAGATGGCCGCATATTGGTCGACTTTCGATTTGATTGGGACGATGCGCTCCAGCAAATGGTCGATTCCTCGGGTGTTTCTACCTGGAGTGATCAGGTTTTAGAAGCTTTCACCGGAGGCTTGCATTCTGCGGCTCATACGATTCGTCTTTCCAGCCTTGTTCTTCCTGAGGTGCGTGTTCTTTCTCGTCAGTTTGACGAAGTAAATGTGGCGATATCGCAGAACCAAGCGCCGAACAGAGCATCCGATGTATGGTTGGAAGGCCTTGGGATCTCGCGCAAAGAGCCTTTAGTAGAGGTTGTTGCCTCTGTTTTTTCGTTGTCTTCGCAGGAAGGCGTTCTTCGCCGGTACAGAAGTATCCGCGTTGAGCTAACGCCGGATATGAATCGAACGGTGAGCCGTAGCGCTTCGAAGGGCAGTTCAGTGGTAGAAAGTGTGCTGTCTTCCGGTAGTCTTTTCAGGATATCGATAGCCGATGCAGGCGTGTACCGGATTAATCGATCCTTCCTTTTAGGTATTGGCTTGGATCCCGATACGATCGACCCGAACCAGATCGGCGTCTTTTCGAACGGTGGATTGCCACTTCCTGCCTTAAACAGTTTGGATCGTCCGAAAGATCTCAATGAGCTGCCTGTAGAGCGTATTGGAGGCGGAGATGGGAATTTCGGGTCGGCCGATGAAGTCTTGTTCTATGCCCGAGGCGCAAATGGATGGACCTATGCAGATAGTGCATTTGAGCATTACATACATCCATTTTCGAATGACAATGCCGTCTTTATAAAAATTGGAACGAGTCTCGGAGCGTCGCTCTCCACCTCAGCATTCGATTCTTCGCCATCTAATCCAGAGACCTCAGTTACTGAAGGCAGGCACTTTGTTGATCTAGAAGAACAGGTTTGGGTTCGTGAGCATGGAACTGGCCAGGACTGGATGAGCAATACCATTCGATCTGGCGGATCTCGAACCATCTATTCAGATTTATCATTACCAGGATTATTGGCCGGTACCGTTCAGTACCAAGCGAGAGTAGCCATTGCCTCAAACCCGCGTGCAACTGTCGCGATGTCTTCCGCAGGCACGACACTCGGGCAGCGAACAGCCTCTCTAACGACCTTTCCTGGGGCAGAAAACCCCTCTGCTCACCCGAGTACCTTTGGGTTCAGCGAGGTAGTAGCGGACAGACAGGTTCTTGACTTAACGATGCGATTGCTTAATCAGGCAAATGAGCCTCAAGCAGCAGTGGATTGGATTAGAATCAATTATACTCAGGAATTGATTCGTGAGGAGGGAGCTCTCTTCTTCACCACTCCAGTTGGAGTGACGCAAGCTCGTCGTTTTAGAATGCGGAATTTCTCGTCTATCCCACGTGTGTGGAATATCACGGATGGGGTCTTGGCCAAGTCGTATGAAGTGAGCACATTAGGGTCTGATTTTGTGGTTTCAGTAGCTGCTGAGGATGTAGCTGCCCGTCCTGCAGATCTCATTGCATTCTTACCCGACGATATTCAGAATGTGTCCGTTGATCAAAGCGTTCCTGTGGCCAATCAAAACTTGCACGGAGTAAGTGGATTTCCAGATATGGTCATTCTTGCCCCGGAAGTCTTTTTAGGTGCGGCCGGAAGGCTAGCAGATATTCGGCGATCAGAAGGGTTGCAGGTAGAATTGGTAACTCAGACTGAAGTATTCAATGAGTTTTCGGGGGGCGTTCCCGATATGAGGGCTATCCGAGATTATTTGAAATTCCTATACGACCGTGCTCCCGTTTCCGAGATACCCAGATACTTGCTCCTTTTTGGAGATGGTCATTACGATTTTAGAGGGCTCTCGACCTATAACAACCCGCTTAACAATCTGATCTTCCCTTATGAAACGGAGGAGTCATTACGCTCAGATGCTTCCTTTACGTCCGATGACTATTTCGGTCTTCTAGATGACAATGAGGGGCTGTGGGTATACAATTCATTCAGTACGACTTCGACGGAGCGGATGGATATCGGGATTGGTCGATTCCCCGTTCAGACGGTCGCAGAAGCTGAAATGGTGGTGGATAAAGTGATCTCTTATGAGGACCCTGCGACGCATGGGTCTTGGCGTTCAGAGTACACGATGGTGGCAGATGACGGACCGACGGGGCTTTCCGGGCAGCAGGATGATGCAGACTTGCATTTGGCCAACGTAGATCAGGTTGCGGAACTGGTGGCAACGCAGTTGTATCCGCAGATCAACTTGCGGAAAATCTACGGTGAAACGTACGAACGAGTATTTCTGAATGGATTCCGTATTCCAGATGCGAAAAAAGAAATCAATGATACGCTGAACCGGGGGACGTTGCTACTCAATTACAGTGGGCATGGGGGCCCAGACGGACTGGCTCAGGAGGAAATTTTTACTAAAGAAGATGCACTTGCACTGACCAACAAGGATAAGCTGGCCATTTTTGTCACGGCGACCTGTTCCTTTGGGTGGTGGGACTTAGAAGAGACGCAGAGTGGTGCTGAAGCGCTGCTGTTAAACCCCAACGGTGGTGCTGTGGCTCTGATGACCACGGTTCGGTTGGTTTATACGTCGGGCTCAACCACGTCGCTGAATGCGGGCCTTAATCGCGCGCTGAACATTGCCTTATTCGAAAAGGATAGTGATGGTCTTCCTCGCCGTCTGGGCGATGTCATGCGGCTTACCAAAAACACAAATGTCGGGCTTCAGGGCAATTCAAGGAAATTCAATTTGCTTGGAGACCCTTCTATGCGTGTCGGACTCGCACCCCGAGAAGCCGTTGTTCAAACGCTGAACAGCACGGACCTAACTTCAGAAACAGGTCAAATGAAGGCATTAGATCTTGTTTCTATCCAAGGTGAAATACAGGATGCTGCTGGCAACAAGGATAACTCCTTTGATGGTTTGGTGAGTGTAACCGTTTTTGATGCGGAGCGCATCGTGCCCACTAAAAACAGGCGATATTACACTCAGTCCTTTTTCAGGGATCGAGAAGATCTTCTTTGGCGCGGTGAGGTTCAGGCTACAGCTGGCGATTTCTTGGCTGAATTTGTAGTTCCTAAAGACATCAGCTATTCAAATGAGACCGGTAGAATTGCCGTTTATGCGCAGGGTGCAGGGACTCAGGCCATTGGCTACACCGAACAATTCATTGTGGGCGGTACGTCTGACTCTCCACCCAATGATGATCTCGGCCCCGAATTAATGCTGTTTTTGAATGATACTACGTTTGTCGCGGGACAGAAAGTGAACGAAGACGCGGAGTTGATTGTGCAATTGAATGACCAGTCTGGTATCAACACGGTCGGTACCGGGGTCGGACATGAAATGTTACTTTCGCTGGATGGCAATGATGCTGCAGCGCAGGATATTGGTAGTGCGTTTGTAGCCGAGCCTAATTCTTATCAGAAAGGGACGGTTACTTGGCCGCTAACGGGTATGGCAGCGGGTAGTCATACGTTGAGTGTGAGGGCATGGGATGTGCTAAATAACTCAAATACAGCCCAACTTGCATTTGAAGTAGCGAATAATGAGGTGTTGGACGTTATTAATGTGTATAACTATCCTAACCCCATGAATCGCGAAACGCGGTTCGTTTTTGAACATAACCAGCCTCCGGGCACCTCGGCAGAGGTTCAACTTCGTATTTATACGCTTAGCGGACGACCGATACGAACCATACATTCTGACGAAGCACTTCCCGAAGGTGTTCTGAGTAATGGACCTGTACAGGTCTATTGGGACGGAAAAGACGACGATCTGGACCGACCTGCAACAGGCATCTACTTATATCGCTTGCGCGTTGAGACAATTGGCGCAGATGGCGGTAGACAGGTGAGTGAGCATGTCGAAAAACTTGCTATCATCAGATAGAATAGAAAAATTTAAAAGGGAGATTTTATCGATTCACAGATACTGAACAACAATCATTGTATAACAACGTACTAGTGGTATTCGAAGCACTGTTCAACCAGACCATTCACTTTTTTTGGTCTAGTTCTCTGCTTAGGATCTCGCTACATTAATAGGATCCCAATGACTGCAGCGTACAACGAAGCGTACATCGCTCAGAATCGAATCGAACTTTCTTTTAACTCCAGAATCCGTTCTCTGGCTCTTAATATGCATCATATCGTGCGAAAGACTTTTACCCGTAGCGCAGCACTCTTGCTGGTCGCAACTCTTTTTATTCCATTGGTAGCCTCGGCCCAGGTAGGTGGTGCCGCAGTTGTCTTTCTCAAGATTGAACCAGACAGTCGTGCTTCTGGAATGGGAAACGCTGGGGTTGCTCTAGCAGACAATGCGAGTGCCGTTTTTTGGAATCCAGCTGGTCTGGCTTTCCAGAAGGGTACAGAAGCGGGTATTACCCACTCTTCTTGGCTACCCGAGTTCAATGCAGATCTCTTCTACGAGTACCTGATCGCCAAGCATCACGTCGCAGGATGGGGAACGTTCGGTGCCCATCTTACCTATCTGTTTTTAGGCCAGCATGAAGGCCGAGATGAACAAAACAACCCGACGGGTACGTTCAAATCATATGATTTGGCAACAGGCCTTTCATATGGAACGAAATTGGGAGATAATTTTGGTATAGGTACCAGTCTTCGATTTATCTATTCCAACTTGGCCCCGGGCCAGACCGTGGGAGCACAGGAAACGAAAGCCGGTGTTTCTACCGCTTTTGACATTGCTGGCCTTTACCGTACGAACAAGTTCAGCATGGGAGAGACCATGAAGGGTGAATTCAGTCTCGG
>DKOG01000232.1 GCA_002469915.1 Bacteroidetes bacterium UBA7368 | reverse complement strand
TAGATGCTTGACCAAGACTTGCGCCAACCGTGCTTTCCTGCACAATTTCAACGGGAGCAGGCAATGCTCCAGACTTGAGAACGGTTACGATGTCCTGCGCCTCGGCTTGAGACTCCAGATTAGTGATGTTAGATCGTCCACCGGAAATACGACCGAGAACGTTTGGATAGGAATACACCACCCCGTCCAAAACGATGGCAATATTATTTCCAACGTTGGCACCCGTGAGTCTGGCCCAAGTCCGAGAACCTTCCGAATTCATGACCATGGTCACTTCCGGTACGTTGGTTCGCTGATCGAAATCGACTCGTGCATCGGTAATAACGTCTCCCGTTAGCTCAATGTCGTCACGAACACCTAGAAGCGCGTAGACTTCTTCCCCATCTGCCGTTGTTCCTACGGGACTGGAAGTGTACATGAGACTTACGCCTCGAGGTAACATCTCAGCAATTACTGGATTGGAAAGCAGTGTGTTTGCCGCAGTGGTATCACTTTCGAGTACCTGGCCGAACATGACGCCCTGACCGAGCGGCTGCATCACGTCCAATAGCTCGTTTCCTGAAGTAAGCTCTTCTGAATCGAGCAGGTCGTTGATATCGAGAGTGGTATCGGCTTCCGCAACAGAATCGTCTCCTGTCGCTGTTGAATCTACACCCGTATCGTAGTACGCGATAATGCGCTGCAGAGAACGGACGTTTTCTGCAGGATCAATCATGAGATGAAACTCCAAACGAGCTGTTCCACGAAGCAGACCTCTAATTCGGTCTGGATCGTCAATACCTGGAAGCTCCACGATAACACGACGTGTTCCCTGCTTCTGGATGCTGGGTTCTGTTACACCGTAACGGTCAACACGATCTCGAATAATAGAGATAGCGCGATCAACGGCTTCATCAGATTCCAATCGGAGATAAGCTGCAACGTCAGCATTTGAGGAGCGTCGCGTAATGCCCGCCTCTTCGTTTCTGAAGTAACGAGATAGTCTGGCACTCGCATCGCGAGACTCAAACTCCGTTACGAACAGATCAATAATTGGGTTATCGGTTTCGCTTGCCTGCTGGCTAGCGACGGCGAGCACTTCCGTAAACAGATCGTCTACATCGGTTGCAAGCTCCGAGATCATGGCTTCTACACGCACTTCAAGGGTGACGTGCATTCCGCCTTGCAGGTCAAGACCAAGCTTTAACGCCTTTTCTTGAGCATTGCGAATTTTAGTGAGGTTTTCCTGTTCGTAAGTGGCTAATTCTTCGCCTACGAGTTCACTTTTATCTTGAGCGATAAAGTAACTCTGAACCGAGGGATACAAATAGTATCCCGTGATTGCGAAAAAGAAGACCGTGAGGAAAATCTTGAATCCGTTTCCTTGCATGGTTTCTGGTTGGGGTAAGGATTAATATTGATTCTTTGGGCGCCCGGGGCGTCCTAAAATTGAAAGGTGAGCGCGTCTGAAAGACGCGCTCACGAAAGACCTACCTGCACTCTACCTCCCTCGAGATGATCGAAATCATGGTATGAGAGGAAAATTCTAAAGAGTGCGTAATCGGCTAGGGTCCAAGCGGCTGGACGGCCGAATTTCCGATTGGATAATCGACAAGTTGATTTCTCGGGGGACTGAGAAAAGATTCAGGAATCAAGTCTGATGTCTGAACCTCACTATCAAAGTCTGCAGAGCCCGAAAGGACGAATAACACCCGGCCGATACTACGAACCCGATGCGAAGTAGAAAACACCTGAACGACTGAAGCAGCCGTGAGCATTCCTCCTTCTAATACGTCAACGAAAAAATCTTTCACGTCGGAAGAGAGACCGGCCGTATCGGCTACGGAGGCCATACTATCCCTGCCCATGGCAGCGGCTGCAGGAGACAACAAGCCACACAATGTGCTAGCCAGCAACATCGCTGCAGTCCATTGCATGGCCCGCCGCTGAATAGACTGTAATGTACCTTTTTTGCTCAACCGACCGCTATTCTATCTGTTTTTTGAGGGCGTTTTAACTCTCTAAACGAAGCGTTGAAACGAACCTCTTTCTACTCTTTATTCAGAGTGAAGCATCTCTAACGTGGCCACAAGTGGCCTCAGCCTCCGAAAGTAGGCATTATCGCCTCATGAACCAAGAACCGAAGGGGTTCCAGACACCCCTTCTGACTAGATATTCGCATCGTTTTGACAGGTATTTTAGGAATCTCCTAATCGAGCAGCCCTACCTTACATGTCCCGAACAAATTGTCTTTGAGCCATTTTCCCGAATTGATTCGTTTTCCCCGCCTGCATACTTGTCAGAGAGGAGCCATTGAATACATCATACACAGCCCGTAGAAGGTTCACAGTAACGACTTTCGTCATTGCCATCGTGCTTTTGGCTTGGGGCGCATTTGTTACCAGTATCAACGCTGGACTTGCCGTACCGGATTGGCCATCATCATTTGATTCGTACGACCCCTTCAATCCGTGGCCTAATTGGTGGACGGTCACACCTGTACTTGCTGAGCACGGACATCGACTACTGGGAGCGCTTATTGGCATGCTCACCGTAGTACTTGGGATCTGGACTTGGCTGGCTGACGACCGCATTTGGTTACGTCGTCTCGCTATTGGAGCCATCCTGCTCGTCATTACCCAAGGCGTACTTGGGGGACTCCGCGTGGTTTGGGTGTCCTTAAACTTGGCAGTCGTACACGCATTGGTTGCCCAGCTCTTCTTCGCTCTACTCGTTTCCATGGCCCTATTTGTCTCCAAGTCATGGAGAACCCCGGAAGCAAGTACGTTTAATACACGACATGCTGAAGGGCTGTCTCCCCTTTTGGTTCTAGCACCTGCGGCCGTCTACATCCAAATATTTTTTGGAGCGCTATTACGACATCCAGGTACCGGCCTTGACCCTCTACTAGCGGGATTACACTTTGGATGGGCCTTTGTCGCCACCTCTTTCGTTGTTGTTTTTTGGACCCGATCGCGTGCTTCATTTACGAGACAGAGTACGGGCCGAAGAATGGCAAATACCATGTTAGGTGTGCTCATCGTGCAGGTTTCCATCGGTCTGTTCGCCTATTTAGTATTGCTAGACGAGACTGGAACCATTCAGCCTAGCAACGTTCAGGTGATTGCAAACACGGCACACATGGTCATTGGGGCCCTACTATTTGCTTCGACTGTCGCCACATCCGTATTGTGTGCTCGGTACAGGGCTACTACGATTCGCTGACTTTCAACGATAGCTTAAGAACGAATTTATCTGAATGAGCAAAACACAAAGCATAGCCATAGAATCAGCCAACCAAGTGGAAAGCGCCACTTGGAAAGATTGGTTGATGCTAACCAAACCGGAAATCACATTTCTTGTGACTATTTCGGCTTTGGCTGGATTTGTGTTGGGTTCTACCGGTCCAATCGATGGTTGGCTGCTATTTTGGGCGCTGTTGGGTATTCCAATGACCTCAGCTGGTGGTTGTGCTTTGAACCACTATCTAGAGCGTACGATTGACGCATCTATGAAGAGAACGGCCAACCGGCCGATTCCGGGCGGTCGTATTAGTGCGGAAAAAGCAAAGTGGTTTGGCTTCTTGTTGGTAGGTGGCGGCCTTGGGATTCTATGCCCGCTCACCAACCCGCTGACGGGTGTCCTCGCGGGCCTTACCGTAGTGCTCTATTTGTTCGTTTACACTCCCCTGAAGAGAAAAACGTCTTGGAATACACTTGTTGGTACCATTCCGGGAGCTCTTCCAGTTCTTGGTGGATGGACTGCCGCCTCGGGTTCTCTTGGTCTCGGTGGCTGGGTCCTATTTGGAGTCTTGGTTTGCTGGCAGATGCCCCACTTCTTCTCCCTTGCCTGGATGTATCGTCTTGATTACGAGAAAGGTGGATTTCGGATGCTTACGGTCGAGGATGAAAATGGCGATCGTACGGCAAGGCAAATGACCGGATACTCGATCGGCATGATTGCCTTCTCCGCAGCTCCCGTTGTCCTGGGACTTTCGAGCAAGATATACTTAGTTGGTGCCTTGGCGTTAGGTGTCTGGTTCATGGTTCCTGTATTGAGATTTCAACTGACCCGATCTGTCTATCACGCTCGCCGCGTTCTTAAAGCATCGGTTCTTTACGTCCCGCTTCTACTTCTGGCCATCGTAGCTGATCGCCTAATCGGCTGAGGCTTCTCCCCGATTCGAAATGGCACACGATAAAGAAACTTCAGGCCTGCTAGACATTCTATCGATGTCTCGCGACCAGCTTCAAACCTGGGTATTGGAAACGGACAAATCATTTCGATCCAAACAGATCTATCGTTGGCTTTGGAAACAAGGAGTCAGGTCGTTTGATGAGATGAAAAACCTGCCAGATAGTCTGCGGAGACGTCTCAAAGATGAGACGGAGTTTCGCAATCTGGAATTGGTACAGCAGCAAACCGCTTCGGATAGAACGGAGAAGTTGTTATTCAAGTTGAGTACCGGTCGATTGATTGAAACAGTCCTAATTCCTGATATCGACCCCTACGGAAATGCCAAACGACTGACTGTTTGTGTTTCGTCGCAGGTTGGATGCGCCATGGCATGTTCGTTTTGTGCAACTGGTCAGATGGGATTCCTACAAAACCTGACCTCAGGAGAGATCTTTGATCAGGTTCGATTGGCTAATGATTTAGCAATTGAGCGCTTTGGTTCTCGCATCACCAATATCGTCTTTATGGGAATGGGCGAACCGCTTCTGAATCCTCAAGCCGTTCTAGATTCCGTCGAAAAACTTACGTCAGAAGATGGAATGGGACTTGGATCTAGACGAATCACCGTATCTACCGTGGGGCTAGCCGGTCGTATTCGCGAATTGGCCGATCTCGACGTCAAGTTTAATCTAGCCGTCTCCTTACACGCTCCCTTTGATGATAAGAGATCTTCTATCATGCCGGTCAACCGAAAGGCCCGAACGGACCTGGTAGCTCTGATGGATTCCATCGAGTATTACACGCGGCAGTCTGGGCGAACGGTAACGTATGAGTACTGCATGTTTCAGGGCTACAACGATTCGGTTGAGGATGCCGCCGAATTAGCCAGACTTGTGGCACGTGCACCTGCCAAAGTGAATCTGATTATGTATAACCCAGTCGAGGGGTTGCTTTTTCAGCCATCTTCTGAAAAAGTGCTGAATCAGTTTATCGCTCGTTTGGTTAGAGACCGAGTAATCGTGACTGTCCGCAGAAGCAGAGGCCAGGATATTGATGCTGCATGCGGACAGCTAGCCACAAAAAGCATGGAAAGCTAAAGTCAATGAGTAAGGAAATTGTAAAAATCCCCCTGCCTAAGTCTAACGTGTCGAAGTCACTAGCCGGGTTTTTAATTGCTCTCTTTGTGGGAGCCTTTGCGCCTCGCGCTATCCTATATGTTGCTCGGCGTGTTTTCACTCAAGCCACTCGAGAAGTATTTACGATAGTGGCTGCTGGCTTCATCACCGACCAATTGCTGAAGCTGATCTCCGGCCAGAAACGGGATTCCTAATCCTGATTTTGTTCTGACCTCCACATGAAAAATCGAATCGATAATGGAAACTGCTGATATTCAAGCAATCGTAGAAAACCTCGTGACCGTATTTCTACCCAAAGTGGCCGGTGTCATTGTTCTACTGGTGGTTTCTTGGGTTGTCGCAAAATGGCTGAGTCGTCATGTCCAAAAAACCGTTGCGGACCGACTAGACGAGACTATCGCTGGTTTTTTTGGAAGCTTGGTTAAATACGCGGTCTTAACCATGGCCGTTCTTGGGTGCTTGCGCATTTTTGGGTTCGAAACAACTAGCTTTGCCGCTCTTATTGGTGCTGCCGGCCTTGCCATAGGTTTTGCGCTCCAGGGGACATTAAGCAACTTCGCCTCAGGCGTCATGCTCCTCGCCTTCCGACCGTTTAACGTCGGAGACGTCATTTCTACAGCTGGAATTACAGCTAAAGTCGTTCAAATCGGCGTCTTTGCTACCGAATTTGATACGGCAGACAACAAAAGGGTGATCGTCCCAAACGGGGCCATCTATGGCTCCAATATCGAAAACATCACGTTTCACGATACACGCAGAGTAGATGTTGCTGTGGGCACAGAATATGCTGCAGATCTGGTCACAACTCGAAATATCCTGATTGATGCAGCAGCAAAGGTAGATGGCGTGTTGTCCGACCCTGCACCAAATGCTGTTCTTACCAGTCTAGGGGCTTCATCAATCGACTGGTCAGTACGGGTTTGGGCCAATACCGACGATTACTGGGCTGTTCTCGAGCAGACGACTCAGGCTGTCAAATACGCACTAGACCATGCTGAAATCGGCATTCCTTATCCACAGATGGATGTACATCTCGATGGTGTGGAAGTCGAAGGCTAATTAGCTTCTTGCTGATCCTTCTTACAGTTAAACGTTCTCCAAGCCGTCTCCGGAATTCGTTCCGAAGACGGTTTCCTTTTCCAGTAACCTGTTCTTCAGCCTGAAGGACATTCCGGTGATGAGCATCGTTACGACTGCCAGAACCAGAAATGCAGATTGATAGCCCTCTAACTCCACGTTCGATGAAGCTGCAATAGATCCAACCGTAGCGGCAGCAAGCAATTGGCCAATAGAAATGAACAACGTGATGACGCCCTGCGAAATGGCTCTTTCCTGTTTTCTGGCTTCATGAAGTAAGATGTAGCTCAACGCCGATCCCATCAAACCCGCAAGCCCGAGACCAATCAGCACAGACGAGACGTAAAACACCGTCTTCGAAGAAGGGCTGGTAGCAATGCCTAACATGCCCAGACCCAACATGACGTTGCAGATGAGTACAATGAACTTGGACCCCGTACGATCCAGAATACGTCCCGCGATGGGGCTTCCGATGGCTACGGCTAGCATTAACGGCAACAACATGAATGACGCTTGCGAAGAGGTGACTCCGTAAGCCAGAACAGCAATTGTCGGAAAGAAAATGAATGCAGCTTCATTCATCCCGGCCCCGATAGCTACAAGTAGCGTCACGCTTACCTGCTTATTCCTGAATAAATCCGTTCGAATGACGGGATCCACTGCGCGGCGCTCAGCCCAGAAAAAAACAGGTATCAACGCCGAGACGATAAGTATGGAAAGAAGGACCCTTCCACCGAATAGGCTGGCCCAAAGATCACCGGTATCGAGAACCGATAGCCCGTAAGACAGCGCCAAGAGAATGGCTGCTAGCGTAGTCAGCCCAAGCAAATCTAGCGGTGTATTCTCTTTCGCCTTTGTTGATGGAAGTATTCTCCAGCCCAAGATGATGACTAGGATCGAGACGGGTACGAACAATAAATACAGCCAACGCCAGCCGATCAAGAGAATAAACCCAGCCAGAATAGGGCCGATAATGAAGGCAACCCCAAATACTGAACCCAGCACACCAAACGCTCTCCCCCTTTTCTCTGGTTCAAACGCATCGCCAATTACCGCTCCAGCCACAGGAAAAATACCGGATGCAGCTGCGCCTTGGACCGCACGACCAGCAAGCAGCATGACCAAACTTTGAGATCCTGCCACAATGGCCCCTCCAAGAGCAAACAAACCAATAACCGTTAAGTACACTGGTTTTCTACCATACACATCGGCTAGTTTGGTCGTGATAGGTACACTCACCAGATTGGCGAGCACCCATATAGAAAACACCCACGATACTTCCCTCTCGGTAAGCCCAAAGGCGTCGCGAATTGCGGGAATTGCAGGTCCCAGAATAG
>DKOG01000017.1 GCA_002469915.1 Bacteroidetes bacterium UBA7368 | reverse complement strand
CAGACGGGCCAACTCGTGCGCATGCTGGATTCACTAACAGAAGGTTAAAAGGTGGATATTGTTACGGTAGTCGGTGCAAGACCGCAGTTTATTAAGGCTGCCGTGGTTAGTCATGCCCTCCTAGCTGCTGGCGTGCAGGAACGCATCGTGCATACAGGTCAGCATTATGACCCCGGTATGAGTGACATATTCTTCAGTCAGTTGGGAATACCCGCTCCAGACACCAATTTAGAAGTGGGCTCAGGTACGCACGCGACTCAAACGGGCACCATGATGATTCGCCTCGAAAAGTATCTCCTGGAACAGCGTCCCGATTGGATTTTGGTGTACGGAGATACCAATAGCACGTTGGCATCCGCACTAGTTGGCACTAAACTGAATATTCCTGTTGCCCACGTCGAAGCGGGTCTTCGATCGTTCAACATGCGGATGCCGGAAGAGGTCAACAGGATTGTCACCGACCGCATTTCAGATCTGCTATTCTGTCCTACTTCCACAGCTGTACGTCATCTTGAGAATGAAGGCATCAGTCAAGGTGTTCATCTCACGGGTGATGTTATGTTAGACGCGACGCGCTTTTTTGCTGAACGTGCACAGCGTTTTGAGATGGTGTATCCAGAATCGCCTTTTTATTTGGCGACCATTCATAGGGCAGAAAACACCGACGACCCGGACCGTTTACAATCCATTTTAAAGGCCTTTTCCCTGATGGATCAAACGATCATTCTTCCTTTGCACCCCAGGACGAAGTCAATCATCGAAGCTTTTCACGTCCCGAACAATGTGACCATCGTTGATCCAGTGTCCTATCTGGAGATGTTGTCGCTCATTACAGCCGCCGATAAAGTCCTGACCGATTCTGGGGGTTTGCAAAAAGAAGCAATTTGGCTTTCGACTCCTTGCATAACGTTACGGGATGAAACGGAATGGGTGGAGACCACGAATGGGAAGTGGAATCAGATCGTGGGGGCCCATACTGAATCTATTCTAAAGGCCGTCCAAACGGATCCTGAAGGGGCGTGTCCAGTCTTTGGCGAAATTCCAGGAACGACGGCTTCTAATGAAATTACCCGCTTGCTGACCACCTAGAAGGGAGGACGAGAAGACTATGCCCCATATTCTGATGGTATTAGATCATGCCTACCCTCCCGATCTTCGGGTAGAGAATGAAGTGTATACGCTGAATAAAGCGGGGTTTGAAGTAACTCTCTTATCGATTGGACCGGATTCCCGTCCGATTGTTGAACAGAGTGGTTTGGCTCGAATCGTTCGCTCTCGGATTCCCGCTCAGATGAGAAATAAAATGCGGGGATTAGCTGGTTCGCTACCGTTTTTAGATCTGTATCTGGCTCGTACCATTCGGAAGCTGCACAAGAGCTACCATTTCGATGCCATTCATGCCCATGATTTGTATCTGTTTGGAGCGTGTATTCGCATCGGTAAAAAACTCGGACTCCCGGTCGTGGGGGATATGCATGAGAACTGGGTGGAAGCACTCAAGCATTATAAGTGGAGCACTACGATTCCGGGGAAATGGGTCATCAATCTGAAAAAGTGGGAAGCACTCGAGATGACCTGGTCCACTGAAGTGCATCATCTCATTGTGGTCATCGAGGAGATGGCAGAACGGCTTCGTGAAAGGGGTATTTCAGAATCGGCCATGACGGTTGTGCCCAACACCATCAGACTAGACGATTTTGCAGCATGGCCCATCGAACCTATTGCAGGCTTTGAAGACTCTGTACCTCGTCTGATCTATACGGGAGGAATGGATCGTCATAGAGGATTGGAAGATGTGATTCAGGCGCTTCCGCATGTCATTACTCAATTTCCCGATGTCGAAGTACTCATGGTAGGTGATGGTGCCGTGCGCAGTGAATTGGAATCACTGGCAATCCGCGAAAACATCCAACAGCATATTGTTTTTACCGGATGGCAAGACCAGAAAAAGGTCAAAAGCTACTTAGCTTTAGCTGATGTGGGCATCATTCCACACAAGAAGACCGTCCATACCGATCACACAATTCCGCATAAACTGTTTCATTACATGTATATGGGCTTGCCGTCTGTGGTCAGTAATTGTCGTCCTTTGGAGCGCATCGTCGAAGAAGTGGGATGCGGAGCTGTTTATCCGTCTGGATCGCCAGGAAAACTGGCAGATCAACTTTGCACGCTCTTGGGAGACGCAGCCCTGCGGAATCGACTTTCCAAAGCAGGAAAAGAGGCTGTAGCTACGTCCTACAATTGGGATGCTACGGCCACTGGTCTCGTTGAGGTATATTACAGACTACTGGGCGCTAAGCCACTGGAATAGGTGTTCGGCAATCCGTTCGGACGCTCTTCCGTCCCATAATTCAGGGACCTGCCCTTGTTTCCATGTCCCCGAGATCGCGCGACGTCCGGCGTCAGTGATCAGATCCACGTCCAGCGACATGAGTTCATTGGTACCTTCATCAATCGTGATGGGACGCTCCGTGTTGGGTCGAACTGTGGCACAAGGGACTCCGAGCGCTGTGCTTTCTTCCTGAATCCCTCCGCTATCGGTGACGATCAGGCCGGAGTGCATCATGAGGCACATAAATTCAAGATATCCGATAGGTTCGGTCAAATGAATGGCGGGATGAGCTTTTAACGTTCTTCCAGATGCGATGCCGTCCAATCGGAGTGCCGTTCGGGGATGAATCGGAAATACCACGGGCCCCATTTCGGCTAGATTGAGAAGAGCCAAAGCAAAGGTGTTCAGATTAGCGTCATCATCTACTAGCGCCGGTCGGTGTGCGGTAATTAAGAAATATGATTTCGCGGTAAGCCCCATGGTCTCGTGAAAGGCCGTATCACGAGCAGCCTGCTCAAACTGTCTCAGGGAATCGATCATGACGTTTCCAACGAAGAGCATACGCTGCTCATCTACCCCTTCATTTCGAAGATGAGACATACCAGATGGCTCGCTGACATAGAGAAAGTCTGAAATAGAATCGGTGATTAGTCGATTGATTTCCTCGGGCATGGTGCGGTCAAATGATCGAAGTCCTGCCTCTACATGAATCACCGGGATATGCATTTTTTTAGCAGTCAAAGCCGTAGCAACAGTAGAGTTTACGTCTCCAACCACCACCACTACATCAGGTCGATGTTCTTGAAACACCGCCTCTATTTTGGTCATTACGCCTGCCGTTTGAACCGCATGGGTACCAGATCCGACACCCAGAAACATGTCGGGTTCAGGCATACCGAGCTGCTTAAAAAAGATATCACTCATGCGGGCGTCGTAGTGTTGCCCCGTGTGAATCAGCAAGTTCTCGAAGTGCCCCGAAGCCGTGAAAGCTTTTTCTAGGGCTGCAATTTTAATGAAATTAGGCCGGGCGCCCGCTATCAAAGCTGCTTTAAACATTCGAATAGGTCAGGATTGCGTTCAAAAATGCGTCTTAGATTCAGTTTTGGAGTATACTCGTTTCAATTGGGATCTGATGCCGGAATCTTTGACAAACGGGTGCTTCAGGATCTATATTCCCACCATGTTCAAACAAGATGCTCCGGCGCGTGTCGGATGCTCCCAATGAACGGAACAACCATTCTTGATTTCACGACTACACGACTATACAGGGACGCGCAATGTCAGATGATTACGGAATTGCCCTCGGAATGATCGAGACACGTGGTCTCGTCGGTGCAATTGAAGCCGCCGATGCCATGGTCAAGGCTGCTAAGGTCAATTTGATTGGAAAAGAAAAGATTGGTGGTGGATATGTCACCGTCATGGTTCGCGGTGATGTAGGAGCTGTCAAGGCTGCTACAGACGCAGGGGCAGCCGCTGCCGAGCGTGTGGGCGAACTCGTTTCGGTCCATGTGATTCCTCGTCCTCATTCTGACGTGGAGTCTGTTTTGCCATCTGGTATAGATGGTTAAGCCCGAGGGAGTGCAACGCTCCGTCGCTTACCAGGTCGAATTATAATGTCAGAATCTGCAAATGAGGCATTGGGTCTGATTGAGACTCGGGGTCTAGTCGCCGCAATCGAAGCGGCAGATGCAGC
>DKOG01000112.1 GCA_002469915.1 Bacteroidetes bacterium UBA7368 | reverse complement strand
ACAGATGTTGAATTTTATGAAATTCGGTATTCCGGACCCATCGCCGCGTTCCTCAGAGGGTTCAGAGCCGTCTATCTTGGAATTTTGTTCAATATCATCATCATGGCCTCCGTCACGCTTGCCGCCATCAAAATTGGAAGCGTCATGTTGGGGTGGTCCCCTCTTGAAACCGTAGTGGTTGCAGCCTCCGTAACTATGGTGTATTCGGCTCTAGGTGGTCTTCGAGGAGTCGTCTTGACGGACATGATTCAGTTTGCCATGGCCATGGTTGGAAGTATTTGGGCAACTATATACGTGTTGAACATGCCCGAAGTAGGCGGTCTTTCAGCATTGATAGAACATGCCAACGTAGTTCCTGCCATGCAATTCCTGCCTTCTTTCAGCTCGCTTTCCTACGATGACCTCATACCCATTTTTGTGATTCCGCTCGCTGTGCAGTGGTGGGCTGCCTACTATCCAGGTGCAGAACCTGGTGGCGGAGGCTATTTGGCCCAACGCATGTTATCTGCTAAAAGTGAAAAAGAAGCGGCAGGTGCCACGCTCTTATTTAATATCCTGCACTACGCCCTCCGTCCATGGCCTTGGATTTTGATCGCGTTGGCATCGCTGATCGTCTTCCCCGATCTGGCATCCATTGCCGCTCGGTTCCCTCATGTAGATGAGCAGATCATCCGAAATGACTTAGCATACCCTGCTATGCTCACGTATTTGCCAGCCGGATTATTAGGACTCGTAGTTACATCTTTGGCTGCAGCCTACATGTCTACGATGTCCTCACAGGTAAACTGGGGGTCTTCCATTATTGTCAATGATCTCTACAATCGCTTCGTAAACAAAGAGGCTTCCGAAGCAAGTCAGGTTTGGGTTGGTCGCCTGGCAACGGTCATTCTGATGATCATCGCTTGTACGCTAGCACTCTTTCTGGAGAATGCGCTTCAGGTCTTCAACATTATTCTTCAGATCGGGGCCGGCACTGGATTGATCTTCATTTTGCGCTGGTTCTGGTGGCGAGTGAATGCCGCTTCAGAACTGACGGCCATGATCGTGTCTTTCGTTATCGCCGTCGTGTTCACCGTAACGGGTGGTTTAGGACTTGAAAGTTGGGCTCAGCTGGTAGTAGGAGTGGTCGTCACCACCATTTCATGGGTCACTGTCGCCTTCCTCGGTCCCGCAACGGATACGGAGAAGCTCGTGTCTTTTTATGAGAAGATACGACCCGGTGGACGTGGATGGAATCCTATCATGGAGCATTTAAATGAGTCTGCCAGCGAAGATGGCTCCGACTTACCGATGGCTCTTTTAGCAGCTGTTTTAGGTTCGATCACCATTTACAGTGCGCTATTCGCAACGGGATATCTGCTTTATGGACAGACTGGAGCAGCCTTAATAGTAGCTGGAATCGCTCTTCTAGGCGGCTTCGGGCTGTGGAAAATCTGGCCAAAACTGAAGTTCGACTAAACGTTTACCAACCTGGTAAAACCGTACCGTAAATGAATACGCCCCGAGAAGGATGATCTGTAAAAAACGTTGCAGTGCCCATCCTCCCGGGATATTTCTTGGCGAACGCTTTCTTCCAAACCGAGGTAAAGGTCTCGACATCACTTTGGGGAATGAGCGCCCAGACTGCGCCACCAAATCCGGCTCCGAAGCTGCTTGCCCCGACGGCTCCAGATTCTCGAGCTGATCTGGCCAAAAATTGAGTTTCTTCAACCTGATTGCCCAACCACTCACCAGCCATACGTTGTGATTCGTCAACAAATTGGCCAAAGGAGGCCCAATTAGACGACCGAACAGCTTCCATAGCAGAAGGAATGACAATGTTCGTTTCCCGGTCGAATTGCAAAAAACGATTCCAAAGAATCATAGAATCGGGTTGAAAAGAGAGGATTTCACGTAGTCGGTCTCGGGAAAAATCAGAGCCGCCGATCATCTCGCCCATTGTTCGATGCGAGCTTTCGTTGACACTGTTCCACAGCTGCACAATGTGGGTGGCACGCTCGCTCGCAAGGTTGTATTTCTTTTTCGCATTCCCCGTTTTTGAAGCTTTCACACCACTAGAGGCCACCACGAAGGCCAGGTCCTTAGGTAGTGCAATACTGCTTTCAGAGATGACAGGGAAATACGAGTAGAGACCTAGATCGTTTTGTTTTGCACAGAGAATGGCTGTGTGATCCTGAGAACCTCCTTTCGTTCCGACGCCTGAGTCCCCTTTGAGGTGCTCGAAATCCGCCCCGCTTTCCAGCGCTCCCGCAAATCCAGCAAACCGTTCCCTCGTAAAACTCAATTCTGGCGGGAAGCCCGTCATAGCGAGAACACCCAAAGCTATACTAATGACCAGTGCCGAAGACGAACTCATCCCCGACGCACCAGGAAGGTTGCTCGCCATCACTATTTCAACACCTCTCTCAGGCCGCGGAAAATGCCGTAAAAGGCGAGAGACCACCGTTGCCACGTAGCGGCTCCAACTATGACCTGCCACGGGGTTCGGATTATCATATAAAATGGCGATGGCCGTGCCTCGAATTGCGTCGCGCACGACGAGCGAAGGCTGGTCGTGCGCGCGAACAACACATAAAAATGATTTCGAAGAAGCGCACGTAAGACTCACACCTCCAGCATAGTCCGTGTGCTTTCCGAGTACTTCAATTCTACCCGGGACGTTAATTAGGAGAGCCTTCTCTTCGTCCGCACCGTCGATATTCAAAAGCAGTTGGTTGAGGCGATTTTTGAGATCTCGCTTTAGTTCAGGTTCACTTCCAAAACCAGACTCAAGGATCCAATCCTGTCTGGATGTATCCCGCAACGCTCCTAATGTCCCTGTATGCGAATTCATAGCTACAACTTAAGGATCGATAACAAATCAGACCTGAATGGTTTTCCCATTCCCCTTTTCAAGAGATCCGCACTAGCCTTGGCAGATAACCTTACACCCGTTGAAGAGGCTCTGCGCAATCAGGCGTCATAACCCAGTTGGTGAGAATCATTCATACCTGCTTTTTCAGAGTTGCCCAAACAACTGTTGGTAGCTAGATTTATAGCTCCAATCCAGAATTCGTCGGAGGGACTACCCTCTGGGCATGATTTGCTCTACATTGTCGAGCCAAATTTCAGATACGAGGAGATGGAAATCGAGGTTGTCGCTGTAGCTATTTGTACTGATTAAGCCCTGAAATCCACTGATCGGCCCGTTTTGGCCGAAAATGACTATTCTGCTTCACACATATCGAGACCGCGCGCTGTGGCTGTTCATCCTCGTGATGACCGGGTTTGTGGCTTTCCCTACGGAAGCCTCATCCACCCCAGCCAATACGGGTGCGCCCCAAACGGAGCTTGTTCAGGATGCCGAGCATGCGCCGGCGGCTTCGTCTGATGGGCATGCTGTTGAAGAAGGTTCTGGCGAACATGGCCCGATGCCTCCGGTCATTCTTGTTCTGCCGTTTGTCCTCATATTGCTTCTGATTGCAATGGGGCCCCTATTTTTTGCCCACCATTGGCATTTAAACTATCCGAAGTATGCCGTTGGATTGGGTCTGATTGTTGGCGCGCACTATCTGTTTGCGATGGGCACATTCGTGCCCATGGAGCACGCAATAGCCGAATACATATCGTTTATAGCCCTTGTTGCTTCTCTTTTTCTTGCCGCAAGTGGCATTTTTGTAAACGTGAACCTGAAAGGCACGCCCAAAAACAACGCTATTTTCCTACTCGTGGCTTCGGTTTCAGCCAACTTCATTGCAACCACCGGTGCCGCAATGCTCTTTATTCGAGCCTATATGAGGCTCAATGAGGGAAGGCTGAAGGCGTATCATATTGTGTTTTTCATCTTCCTCGTTGCGAACGTGGGTGGCGCTTTAACGCCTATTGGAGACCCTCCTTTGTTTTTGGGCTTCCTGCGGGGTGTACCGTTTTTCTGGACAGCGGCTCACGTCTGGTATATTTGGTTGCCAACGACGTTTATGATTTTGGCCGTGTTCTTTGTGATGGATTCCAGAAACAAAGATCACACCCCGGATCCTGTCGAGGGCGAACCTATGGTGTCCATTATAGGAACCAAGAGTTTTGTCTGGGTGGCTATCATTATCGCATCCGTCTTTGTTGACCCAACAGTGCTTGCTTGGGTACCGGATCTACATGCCCTCTGGGGTGTGCCTTTCGGTGTACGGGAAGTCATTATGCTCGTTGTGGCTGCGCTGGCTTACTTCACAGCCAACAAAACGGCTTTGGAGAAGAACCAATTCCACTTTGAGCCTATCCGAGAGGTGGCTTGGCTGTTTTTCGGCATTTTTGCAACGATGCAACCAGCACTTCAGATAATCAGTAATTATGCCTCTCAGCATGCTGATTCGCTGGCCGTTGGAACGTTTTTCTGGGGTACGGGCATCCTTTCTGGTATTCTGGATAATGCCCCGACGTACCTAAATTTTGTTGCTGCAGCAATGGGCAAATTCGGGTTAGACGTAAACAGCGCAGAATCTGTGGTGTTATTTGCCGAGGGTATTGAATCGCTGATTTACCTTCAGGCCATCTCGGTTGCTGCCGTATTTTTTGGCGCCATGTCCTACATAGGCAACGCACCCAACTTTATGGTCAAAGCTATTGCCGAATCGAATGGGGTTGAAACGCCCTCTTTCACGGGATACATCCTTAAGTACTCTATCCCGATTCTACTCCCGATTTACACGTTGATCTACATCATTTTCTATAGCGGTTGGGTACTCTAATTTGAAGTCGTCTTCCATCAACGCGCTTTCTGCTCTTCAAATCGAATCTCACATGGGTAGCCTTCCCGGGTGGACATTCGAAGCAGATTCGCTCAAAAAAACGTATTCGTTTGGCTCTTTTCGTGAAGCGATGAGCTTCCTGGTCCGAATCGGATTTGAGGCCGAGGAATTAAACCACCATCCTGAACTGTTCAATGTGTACTCGACCGTAACCGTCACCTTACGAACACATGACGCTGGCAACAAAGTCACGGATAAAGATATCGACTTGGCTACTCGACTTGAACGCATCGCTTGGATTTAGACTAGACCACATCCCGCGAATTGGAACTACCTGACGTCGAATTCGTGATTAGAGGACGTGTACCCAGAACAGCAACATCAACTTATAAGCTTTCTTCTCATTATGGCTCATACGCTTCCTGATCTCCCCTACGCTCACAGCGCATTGGAACCACACATCGACACCCGCACCATGGAAATTCACCATGGGAAACACCACGCCGGATATGTCGCAAAGTTAAACGCAGCGCTTGAAGGTCACGACGAACTGGCCTCCAAGAGTATTGAAGACCTGCTTCGCGGAATTTCCAGCGCTCCTGACGCGGTCCGAGGCGGAATTCAAAACAATGGTGGCGGACATGCCAACCACTCTCTTTTCTGGAGCACAATGTCACCTAATGGTGGCGGTACTCCATCAGGCGATCTTGGTGCAGCTATTGACGCAGCATTCGGATCATATGCAGATTTTCAAGCTGCCTTTTCGACAGCTGCTGGAACCCGCTTTGGATCCGGCTGGGCATGGCTTGTTGTAGATGGCAGCGGAAAACTCAAAGTCTACTCCACTGCAAACCAGGACAGTCCGTACATGTCGGGTGATACCCCGATTCTAGGTTTGGATGTCTGGGAGCATGCTTATTATCTCAATTACCAGAACCGTCGCCCGGACTATGTAGGCGCTTTCTGGAATGTAGTGAACTGGGATGCAGTCGCATCCAACTACGCAGCAGCTCTTTAATTTCATTTGGGGCGGGCCTCTGGCCCGCCCCAAATTGTTTTTATGCCTCTCTTTTTTCCCGGACTACCGGACGACATTCAGATTAAACATCAGGTCCATGATGACTGGACCGTGAAAAACTGGATGCACATTTTGTCGGTCGATGAAATGCAGCGCCGAACCGGTATGCGTAGTGAAAAACGCCAGCAAAATTTCACGCTCGGACGTGTTGCGATTCGGACTCTCTTATCCGATCATATGCAGATTTCGCCCAGCGAAGTCCCCATTGTAATTGAGCCTACCGGGCGTCTAAGCGCCCCCGATTCGGGTCAACTTCTTTCTCTGGCTCATTCGGGTGACCAAGCAATTGCGTCCATTTCCATGCGAAACGCTGGTGTAGACGTCGAAGAAATCAGGGAAAAGCCGGACTCTCTCCTGGATTACATCCTCTGTGAGGAGGAAAAGAAGCATGTTTACGGGCTCAGTATTCCACACGAGCAGCTACTCTTTGTCTGTTGGACCTTAAAAGAAGCCGTGTTGAAAGCGAATGGGACTGGACTCAGACGCTCCCCCCGAACCGTTCAACTTCGCATCGACCCGATATCTCAAACTGCAACAGCAGTAGACCCAGAAGGAAATCCGTGGCATGCTCGATTTGTAGTCGAAGACCCCTACGTCTTTGCCATTGCGTTCGACCCGAATCCCGACGCTGCCTAACCCTTTTAGCTACTGCTTTAAGGAGTGCATTCGCTGAAGATTCCAAAACATGATTCGCTGAAATGCGTAACAATCGGCTGGAAGAGCATTGCAACGCTGCCCCCTTTTTTCAGTATATCCTGAACTTATAATCATGGCATCTCCGATTACTGAACCCCAACAGCCTTACACCCCTCAACACTCAGTTCGTTTTGTTACCGCTGCCAGCCTGTTCGATGGCCACGATGCAGCTATTAACATCATGCGCCGAGTTCTTCAATCAGCCGGGGCCGAGGTGATTCATCTGGGTCACAATCGTTCCGTCCAGGAAATTGTCAGTACGGCTATTCAAGAGGACGTCCAAGGAATCGCTGTCTCCTCCTACCAAGGAGGGCACATGGAGTACTTCAAGTACATGGTAGATTTGCTCAAGGAGCAAGGATCATCACATATCAAGGTATTCGGTGGTGGTGGCGGCGTCATTGTGCCCGAAGAGATCGAAGAGCTCCAAGCCTACGGGATTGCGCGCATCTTCTCTCCTGAGGACGGGCTCAAAATGGGCCTGACCGGCATGATAGAGTACATGATGAAATCCTGTGATTTCCCGGTTGCAGCGTTGTCCGCAGGTAGAAAAGGTGACCAAGCCGTTGCCAGAGCGATCTCTGTTGCCGAGGCCGGTTTAATTTCAAAGGGTGACGGAGCTTCACCAGTCCTCTCCGTTGCAGCTACGATTGGTATCACGGGTACTGGAGGAGCAGGAAAATCGACGCTAACCGATGAATTAGTTCGCCGGTTCGTTACCGATTTCAAAGACCTGACCATCGCTGTATTGTCTGTAGACCCTACGAGGAGGTCTACCGGCGGAGCTTTGCTAGGTGATCGTATTCGGATGAATGCCATCCACGACGTGGCTGATCACCGCGTATTTATGCGATCATTCGCTACACGTCAAGCTCATCGAGCCACGTCCCAGGCCTTACAGCACTCTGTAGATGTGTGCCGAGCAGCAGGATTTGATCTCATCATCCTTGAAACAGCGGGAATAGGACAAAGCGATACAGAAATCGCAGATATGGTTGACCTTTCAGTCTACGTCATGACACAAGAATTTGGGGCTCCGACGCAGCTTGAAAAAATTGGCATGTTGGACGTTGCTGACTATGTCGCACTGAATAAATTTGAAAAACGGGGAAGCGAAGACGCTCTTCGCGATGTCCGTAAGCAGATGCAGCGTAATCGAGGTGATTTCCATGCAGACCCAGAAAACATGCCTGTTTTCCCCACCATGGCCTCACATTTCAACGATTCTGGTGTTACGAATCTGTATCTAGGCATTCTAAATCAGCTGAATACTGATTTTAAGTTTGATCGCTCGAAGACTATTTATTCCAAGCACGAGCAACCCATTGAAGGGGGCGATTCCGAGGCCTTGATTCCGGCACGCCGTCAGCGGTATTTGGGAGATATTTCCGATGTGTGTCATGACTACCGATCAGTTGCGGAACAGCAAATAGAATTCGCCAGAAAGTGGGGCCAGGTGCAAGGCGCCTTAAATCAGGTCAAAGAGTGGGCCCCAGAAGATCAAGAAATCCTCGTCGGACGACTAGCTAAAATGGCTGAGCGCTGGTGGAATCTGCTCTCTAGATCCTCAAAAGCCATTCTTGAGCAATGGGATGAGCTGGCCGGTCAGTATCGTGCAGATGAGATGTCCTATGACGTGCGAGGACGGTCTTTCACCGTCCCCTTATTTACCGAATCACTCTCCGGCACACGCGTCCCCAAAGTTGCGCTCCCACGCACAGAAGATCCTGGTGAACGCCTCCGATACGCTTTACTGGAAAACCTCCCAGGATTTTTCCCCTACACCTCAGGTGTCTTTCCGTTCAAACGAACAGGAGAAGACCCCACCCGAATGTTTGCTGGTGAAGGCAGCCCCGAACGAACGAACAGACGGTTCCATCTCGTCTCCGAGGGAATGCCAGCCAAACGGTTATCCACGGCATTCGATTCGGTAACGCTGTATGGTTTTGATCCGCATGTGAGACCGGATATCTACGGCAAGGTGGGAAATGCAGGAGTATCTATCTGCACGCTGGACGACATGAAAAAGCTGTATTCGGGCTTCGACTTATGCGCGCCTGCAACCAGCGTTTCAATGACTATCAACGGTCCAGCACCTATGCTGCTAGCGATGTTTTTGAATACGGCAGTTGACCAGCAGATCGAAAAACATTTCAGGGATAATGAGACCTGGGAGTCGGTATCCAAAGCGATCGCAAAACGTCTTGGAAAGGATGCACCTCACTACTCCCCCACTGGACCGACCGGACCGGAAACAGATCTACCACGGTCACATGACGGAACGGGGCTGGGACTGCTCGGAACGTATGGGGCTCAACTAGTGGAGTGGGGCCTATTGGAGCAGAATACCTACGATTCGATTCGGCAGGCAACGATAAAGGTAGTCAGGGGGACCGTTCAAGCCGATATTCTTAAGGAAGATCAGGCACAAAACACCTGCATTTTTTCAACTGAGTTTGCGCTTCGCATGATGGGCGACGTCCAGCAATACTTCATTGAAAAGGGCGTGCGAAACTTCTATTCCGTCTCCATTTCAGGGTATCATATTGCCGAAGCGGGTGCTAATCCCATTAGCCAATTAGCCTTTACACTGGCCAATGGCTTCACTTTTGTGGAGTACTACCTGGCTCGTGGGATGCAGATTGATGACTTCGCTCCCAACTTGTCCTTTTTCTTTTCAAACGGAATGGATCCCGAGTATACCGTTATTGGCCGCGTTGCACGCAGGATTTGGTCCGTGGCCATGCGGGATAGATACGGGGCCAACGAAAGAAGCCAGAAGCTTAAATATCACATTCAGACCTCTGGTCGCAGTCTGCACGCCCAGGATATTCAGTTCAATGATATCCGAACGACCTTGCAAGCCTTATTGGCTATAAACGATAATTGTAATTCGTTACATACCAATGCCTATGACGAAGCGATTACCACCCCAACGGAAGAAAGTGTTCGGCGGGCAATGGCTATTCAGCTCATCATCAATAGAGAAATGGGATTGGCCACGAACGAAAATCCGCTTCAGGGAGCCTATATCACAGATGAACTCACGGATCTCGTCGAAGAGGCGGTATTGAGAGAGTTTGAGCGATTGAACGACCGGGGAGGTGTCCTCGGAGCCATGGAGACCATGTATCAGCGATCTAAAATACAGGAGGAAAGCCTGTTTTATGAACGCAAAAAGCTTTCTGGTGAACTCCCTGTGATCGGTGTAAATACATTTCGGGACGAGTCTGAGGAGTCTGACTCCGCAGACGAACCGGTGCAACTCATGCGCTCCACTGAGGAGGAGAAACAGCGGCAGATCAATAACCTTGAAGCCTTTCAGAATCGTAATCGGGATACAGCCCATGACGTTCTTCTCAACCTTCAGAATGTGGCTAGGGATGGCTCCAGTATGTTCGAGGCCCTTATGCAAGCCGTGCAGGTATGCTCTCTAGGAGATATTACACATGCGCTTTTTGAAGTGGGTGGGCAGTACCGACGAAGTATGTAGCAGTAATCGATTTCATTAATGCTTTTGTCACTTTCTGGATGCCAGCCCGTAGCACTCCCTTCTTAACGGCACAAAACACGATTTAAGCATGTTTCGGAAATTGTCCCTTCTCACCCTTGTGGCTTTTCTCGCAGTAACTTTTGTAGGCTGCGAGGACAATTCTGACGAAAACGAACGTAAAGAATTCGCTGAAGAAATTGAGCGGAACGTGGATCGCGAAATAGATCGTGCGGAAGAGAGTCTTGAGAATCTTCGGGAGCGGATTGAAGATAAAATTGATGAACGCCTGACAGAGGAAGAGATCGAAGAAATTGGTCGGGAAATAGAGGAAACGGTCGAAAGCAGCCTAAGTCGTCTGGGGCGCACATTGGAACGCATTGGAGACCGTATGCAAGAAGACTCAGAAGTAGAAGTAGTCGACTATCGCAAATTTAAAGACTTGCTTCCAGATCAAATGGGAGGAATGATGCGGGTCGATATGGACGGAAAGAATGCCAATGCATTAGGAATGCGGTTTTCAAAAATCGAGGCGAGCTATGTTTCCAAGCAAAACGAAATGGAAATGGAGATTGCCATTCTGGACCTTGGAACGATGCAAGGACTTGCCACTATGGGATTCGATTGGATCGATCGAAAGGTAGATAAAGAAGACGTAGACGGGTTTGAACGCACAACTAAGTTTGGCGGATATCCAGGATTTGAATCGGCCCAGTACAAAGATGACCGTACAGAAACACAAGGCGTAGCCATCATCGAAAACCGGTTCGTAGTTGCTGCCAATATTTCTGGAACCAACCTAGACAAACAGGTCCTCGATGCTGTATTTGATCAGTTTTCCTTCAGGAAACTGAGCCGTTTGGCTAATTAGTCAAACTTCTGATTTCCAGATCGAATCAAGATCCGACTTTTTGGATCAAGGTGTGATTGCGTACGTTCACCTCCTCGAACACTTTCCTCGATATTCGTCGACACCACTACATGAAGCCTATTTTTGCGGCTTTAGCCCTTGCCAGTCTGATGCTTTTCAGTCCTGCGACTACAAGGGCTCAAGACTTGGATCTATCGCTAGCGGCAACTCCTTCACCCGCTAAAGCATTTGGTCTTTCCATCTTGATGCCGGGATTGGGACACCACCATGCAACGGGAGGATCCTGGAGTCGATCTGGTTTCATCTATGCCGCTACTGATCTATCTATGTGGATATCCTTACTGGGTAGCAGCTGGCATCGCAATCAACTGATCTCTTCTTTTGAAACACTCGCATCCCGTTCCGCAGGGGCACAGATTGAAGGAAAGGATCGTACGTTTTTTCTGAACTTAGCCTCGTTTGAATCTTCTGATGTATACCTCGATACCATGCTTCGAAATCGGGCCTGGGACCGTATCGATTACGTGGACGATCCCTCATTCTTATGGTCATGGGAATCCACGGAGTCGTACAACGAATTCAGAAGTCTTCGGAATAGATCAGAAACATTAAAACGAAGGAGATCCATCCTCATTGCTGGACTTGTTGCCAACAGATTGCTGTCAGGCGTCATTTCAGCCCGGAAAGCGAGTAAATACTCTCGCGTATCTGTTTCTGCCGCGTTTGTCCCACCGGTGGGAGATCATCCAACCATCGCTCTTCGCGTGGGATTCTAATTGTATCCTTGACTCACCTTCCGAAATCAGGCTATATTTGCGGCCCTCGGATCACTTTCTCTCGAATTCACGGTGAGATCTTCGATTCAAAATGTATGGGTCCGTAGCTCAGTTGGTTAGAGCGCTACGTTGACATCGTAGAGGTCGATAGTTCGAATCTATTCGGACCCACTAGAACCCCTTGTAAGTCGTTGGCTTGCAAGGGGTTTATTTTTAGGGGTACAATATAGGTACAATAATTACCCGGTATCTGGCTTCCTTCCCATGGGGTCAGGGGGGGTAAAATAATAATGGCTCTTGCTGTTACCCCCTTCTCATACGAGCGCTATTTCAGCTGTAATCGATGTTGGTGCAGATAGGGCTTCATACCGTTTGTCACGGCTATCTTCTTTTCATTGTCTAGACCCAACCGATCCAAATCACGATCTGAAATTCCATCCGAAACTATCATTGTCCCTTCATCAGAGAAAGAGATCAGATGTTTATCGAAAAGTGCATCAGCATTAGGGCTTAATAGGATTCCGTTCTCAGGGTCAAGCCGTTCAAGGTCTGTGGACTCCGACCAGCGTTTTATATGAGATGATATCAGAAGCCCAGGTATATCGAGCCCCGTTAGAGGGCAGGTGTCGCTCCATTTCTCGCGTACCTGCTGGCGGTAGTATCCTTGACCGACCCTAGAGGTGACTAATCCTAAACGCTCTGTCTCGTTCGGCTTTTTGTAAGACCTTTTGCGCTTCTCCGATGGCGCCCCACTTGGGGGGATCGTGTTAGAGAAAGTCTTTCCAGCTTTATGCGGTTTCCATTGGTAGATAGCCTGAAGATGCTCATTCGGAGTATCGTCCTGAAAGTCTAGGGACAGAAATCGAATGTGAATAGGCTTGGATGTTTTGTTGGGGTCGTACATATCAAAGGCCAACCTGCCACAATAGACGAATGGCTGAGTCTGCCTTTTAATCTTCTGTACTACTCGGGCGAAAAGGTGCACTTCCCGCTCTCCATTGATTATTTCTTGGATCTTAGGTGAGTTGAGGTGCTGAATTGTCTGAGAGTCCCAGTGAAACCAATCCTCCTCGAAGTAATCATCGAAGTGGAAGCGGTCCTTCTTTCCTTCTCTTGGACCGGTGCATTTTTCATTAGAGTCTCTGACTCAGTGAAATACAATACGTATGAGGACGTGCTTTCGGTTGGAGTTTGATCCCTCATACTTTCCATTTCCGGGGGCAATTCGATCTCCATTTTAACTACCTGATCGTACGTGATCGTACCTGTTTGGGCTGAAACAGCCAAAGGAGCTATAAAAAGGAGAAGAGCTAAACATTTTTTCATAGCAGAGAGAGCAGGATTCTGATCAGTGAGGAATTCCGTAGAACATACGGTTCACGGCTTTTCGAGTTGATGTGCTGAGGTAAAAACGGGTACCCTATGCAAATATTGCTTCCAGAAGAAATAATCTCTGCACACTATAGCGTTCAAGGGACGCTACCTCATGACCCCTTCCAAGGTCCAGTCTAACCGAACGTTCGCATATACATGTTCAAAGACGTAGAGCGCAGTAAATAGATGCGTGTTATTTCCTGGCCCCAGTAGGTTCTCACCTTCGTACATAGCCTCAACCGTAAATCTATTCGGGTTTGCAATTAATTCAGAGCAAATTTCGTTAACTGCTCAAGATTCGAATTATATATTACAGCCTTGTTCGGTGTATACCTTCTTTAAGCCAAATCTAGACCTACAGACCATGTCCGACCGCATTACGCTCACGTTCCCCGATGGATCAACCCGCGAATTTGACCGTGGTGTTACGGGGTTCACAGTAGCTCAAAGCATTTCTGAAGGCCTAGCAAGAATGGCCGTATCAGTTGGTGTAGACGGCGAATCATGGGACTTGAGTCGCCCGATTAACGCAGACGCTGCATTCAAAGTCTACACACTTCGTGACGATGAAGGTTGGAAGACCTACTGGCATTCCTCTGCGCATCTCATGGCGGAAGCACTTGAAGCCTTATATCCCGGCGTAAAATTCGGAATTGGTCCCGCCATTGATCGTGGTTTCTACTACGATGTGGATCTGGGCGATCGCACCTTGGTGGCAGAAGACCTCGAAGCCATCGAAAAGAAAATGATGGAGTTGGCCAAACGAAACGTTGCGTTCGAACGTCAAGAAGTCAGCAAAGCAGATGCTATCTCCTTTTTCCAAGACAAAGGCGATGAATACAAGCTTGAGCTACTGGAAGAGTTAGAGGATGGGACGATTACGTTCTACAACCAAGGCGACTTCACTGATCTTTGCCGTGGACCCCACGTGCCGTCCACGGGCACTATTAAGTATGCCAAATTGCTAAACATCGCGGGCGCCTACTGGCGAGGCGATCAGGATCGCAAACAGCTCACCCGTCTCTACGGCATCACTTTTCCGAAAAAGAAAGAGCTGGACGAGTTCATCGAGATGATGGAACTGGCCAAACAGCGAGACCACAGAAAACTGGGTCGTGAGCTAGAATTATTCACGTTCTCTAAAAAGGTGGGGTCAGGACTCCCCCTATGGCTGCCAAAAGGCACCATGCTCAGAGAAACATTGGTTGATTTCCTCAAGGCAGAGCAACTACGTCGCGGATATGACCCCGTCATTACGCCACATATTGGTCGGTTAGAGCTCTACAAGACTAGTGGACACTATCCTTATTACAGTGATAGCCAGTTTCCACCTATGATGGACGATGAGGAAGACGGATATCTCCTGAAGCCCATGAACTGTCCTCATCACACACAGATATTTGATGCACGTCCACGATCCTATCGAGAATTGCCCGTTCGACTTGCTGAATTCGGAACCGTATATCGCTACGAGCAATCAGGCGAGCTATCTGGGCTGACCCGTGTGCGTGGGTTTACGGTAGATGATGCGCACATTTTCTGTCGCCCTGACCAGGTCAAGGAAGAATTCAAAGACGTTATCGATCTGACTCTTCTCGTCTTCAGCTCACTGGGCTTTACTGATTTTAAAGCACAGGTTTCTCTTCGAGATAAGAAGAACAAAGAAAAGTACGTTGGTGAAGACGAGCAGTGGGATAAGGCCGAACAAGCCATCCGTGAAGCGGCGGAAGAAAAAGGGCTCACCACCAATGAAGTAGAAGGTGAAGCAGCGTTTTACGGCCCAAAACTTGACTTCATGGTTAAAGATGCGCTCGGACGTGAGTGGCAGTTAGGGACGATTCAGATTGATTACAATCTGCCTCACCGCTTTGATTTGAATTACATCGGCGAGGACAATGCAAAGCACCGGCCGGTCATGATCCACCGAGCACCTTTCGGATCGCTAGAGCGATTTGTCGGTGTTCTGATTGAACACTGCGGTGGAAACTTCCCAGCATGGCTCGCGCCTGTGCAGGTCCAAGTACTTCCTGTGGGGCAGTCATTTAACGCGTATGCAAAAGACGTGACCGCCGAGTTACGCGAAGCCGGCTTCCGGGTCGAATGTGATGTACGTCACGAAAAAATCGGATATAAAATCCGTTCTGCTGAAGTTCAGAAAGTGCCTTATATGCTCATTGTGGGTCAACGAGAAATGGATGGAAAATCTGTTTCAGTTCGGCGTCACGGAGAAGGCGACCTGGGCTCTAAGCCTCTTTCGGAATTCAAGGAGATGCTGAACGAAGAAGTTCGTCAGGCATTCGATCGGAGTTGATTCTATAAATCGCTTCCGCAAGGTGGCGGTTTTTTTGAATCTAAAACGTACATTTAGGGTAGAACGGCCTTATTACGGATAAACGACCTGATATTTGACCCAGCCGTCCCGCCCAAACTCACTAACAGACACCCTACAGTCATCGCTAAAAACTTTATTCGCGTAAACGACCGCATTCGTGCCTCAGAAGTACGAGTAGTCGATCCCAAGGGAAACCACGGTATCTATCCTACCGAGGTCGCTATCAAAATGGCAGATGAGCAAGACCTTGACCTGGTTGAAATCTCGCCAAATGCTGAGCCACCGGTTTGCAAAATCATGGATTATGGCAAATTCCGGTATGAGCAGCAGAAAAAAGACAAGGAAGCTCGCAAGAAGCAGCACACGGTTGAGATGAAAGAAGTCCGTTTCCGTCCCCATACGGATACGCACGATTTTGATTTCAAAACGAAGCATGCCAAAGGATTTCTAGAACATGGCCACAAAGTGAAGGCATATGTTCAGTTTCGAGGCCGAGACATCATTTACAAAGATCACGGACTAGAAGTCCTGATTCGGTTCATTTCTGAATTGGAAGAGCTTTGTAAGATTGATCAGGCTCCAAAAATGGAAGGTCGTCGCATGACCACCATCCTGAGTCCGATCAAAAAGAAGCCGTGATTCACGGAATTTCAACGTGTTATCACGGTAAAATCACGCTTTGACCCCTCTTCTCCTGTTGGAGAATGGGGATCAAATTCGTAGTTTTTGAGGCTCAGTCATTTGCGCGAACGACATAGTTACGTCGGTCCGCTTTCGGCTTTTGAACACTATAATGGCCCTTTAGGGCACTTACAGGCACACAATATGCCAAAGATGAAATCAAATAGCGGTGCTAAAAAGCGCTTCACTGTGACCGGATCAGGTCGTTTGAAGCGTAAAAAAGCATTTGCAAGTCACATTCTGACTAAAAAATCACCCAAGCGTAAGCGCAATTTGCGTTCCGCTACACTGGTAAGCCCTGTTGATGAGCCGCGCATGCGCAAGTTGATCAACGGCTAAGCTAGAGCTGAGAAGCCACCCCAGTTACCATTTAGTTGGTTGACAAAGGGTACCAAGAGCTAATTAAACGAACAGAGTAAAAAATGCCTCGCGCAAAAAATAGAGTTGCTTCCCGACGCCGCCGCAAGCGGATAATGTCGATGGCCAAAGGTTACTGGGGACGTCGCAAAAATGTGTACACCGTCGCCAAGAATGCCGTTGAGAAAGCCCTTACCTATCAGTACAGAGATCGCCGTGCACGCAAGCGCCAATTTCGCCGTCTCTGGATTTCACGTATCAATGCCGCTGCTCGCGTCAATGGTATGAGCTATTCCCGCTTGATGGGTGGACTACGCAAAGCAGACGTTCAGTTGAACCGTAAGGTACTGGCTGATCTCGCAATGCACGATCCAACAGCTTTCGCTGCAGTTGTCAAAAAAGCTTCGTAGTTAAAGAGATGACAATTGTACCAAGCCTTACCGAGCGATTTTGCGGCAGTGCTACCCAATAATTAAAGGTGGTGCTGCCCGGCTCAACCCGGCTTAGCAAGCTTTCTAAAGTCCCGCCTCCTTTACCAGGTCAGGCGGGATTTTTTTTGAACTAACATTACCTGCTTCAACCCCATGTCCGAGCAGAATAACTCAGTCGCAGATGCAGCCTTGGCTGCTCTTAAGGCGCTCCAGAAAGAGATCCAGGAAACCGTTCTGGATACACGAGAATCGGTTGACGAATACCGTATTCGATTTCTAAGCCGAAAACAGGGTCAAGTTACCGCGCTGCTCAAGCGCATACCCGAAGTAGCTGCTGAACACCGAAAGCAATTCGGACAGGAAATTAATGCAGCGAAATCTCTGGTCGAATCCAGAATTGAGCAAGCTTCCTCTTCCTTTAGTGGTGATGCTACATCAGGCCCAGAGTTAGATTTCACTCTTCCCGGTCGAGAAGTCGCCGAGGGTAGCCTTCACCCAATTACTCATGCGCTTCGACTGATCACCAAAGTGTTCGAAAGCTATGGTTTTGCCGTAGCTGAAGGTCCAGAAGCCGAAGATGACTGGCACAATTTCTCTGCCTTGAACTTCCCCCCGGACCATCCTGCCAGAGATATGCAGGACACCTTTTTTATCGAACCCCCAGAATCAGACCACGGAGGTATTCTGCTTCGAACCCACACCTCTGGTGTTCAAATCAGGGTGATGGAGAATCAGAAGCCTCCTATTCGTGTGATCGCTCCGGGTCGCGTGTATCGTAATGAAGCGATCTCCTATAAATCGTACTGCCTTTTCCATCAGGTAGAAGGTCTGTACGTCGATGAAGGCGTGACGATGGCCGATCTGAAGCAGATTATCCACGCCTTCGCCCGAACCTTGTTTGGAGAAGATGTAAAGATGCGATTCCGCCCCTCCTTTTTCCCATTCACCGAACCCAGTGCCGAAGTGGATATCTGGTGGAAGGATGATGCGCTACCTGATGGTGGACGCTGGATGGAGATCATGGGTTGTGGTATGGTGGATCCCAATGTGCTCGAGGGCGTCGGTATCGACTCCGAGAAATACACAGGATATGCCTTTGGAATGGGCATCGAGCGTATCGCCATGTTGAGGTACGGTATTGATGACATCCGCATTTTGTACGAAAACGACATCAGATTTCTTGAACAGTTTAGCTAGTGTTTGACTGCTCCTGTTCAACCTGAATTTCCCATTCTGTTATGATTATTAGTACTAATTGGCTTTCTGACTACGTGGCTCATGGGCTCTCAACCAATGAGCTGTCCGATCATCTGACCATGTGTGGTCTTGAAGTTGAATCCGTAGAGGCCGTGGGCACCGACTTAACCGGTGTCGTGATTGGTCACGTGATTGAATCAGGTCAGCATCCCAATGCAGATCGTCTTTCTGTGTGTCGTGTGGATCTGGGCTCTGAAGAGCCTGTCCAAATTGTCTGCGGGGCACCCAATGTGGCTGCAGGACAAAAAGTAGCCGTCGCTACGGTTGGGACTACCCTTCAGCTGCCTTCTCGTGATAATCCGGATGAGCGCGTTCCGGTAACGATGAAAAAAGCTAAGATCCGAGGTGAAGAGTCCTTCGGAATGATATGTGCTCAAGACGAATTGGGACTTGGGTCGGACCATTCGGGCATTCTGGTCTTAGACGATTCAGCTTCTATTGGCCAGCCTTTCGGGGACTACCTATCGGCGAAAGGATCTGCCGTGAGCGACAATGCCATTGACATTGCTATCACACCAAATCGTCCCGATTCTATCAGCCACTTAGGTATTGCGCGAGACATTGCAGCCCTAACACGGACTCATGTCACAATGCCCGCACTTACGCTTCCTGAGAATGGAGGAGCAATATCTGATGCGGTGTCCGTTTCCATTGAGGCACCAGAGGTTTGTTCTCGCTACGTCGGAATGCTCGTTAAGGGTGTGACCGTTGCGGAGTCTCCCGACTGGATGCAGCAACGTTTAATTGCGATCGGGCTTCGTCCTAGAAACAACATCGTGGACATCACCAACTACGTGATGTACGAATGTGGACAGCCACTGCATGCTTTTGATTATGATAAAGTAGGTGGATCGAAAATAATCGTCCGACAAACGTCTGCTGAGTCCGTTTTCACGACACTAGATTCAAAAGAACACACCTTACCCTCGGGTACCCTCATGATCTGTGATGGAGACCGTGAAGTCGCCATTGCCGGTGTCATGGGAGGCGAGAATTCAGAGGTTACTGATTCAACGGCCAATGTGCTTATTGAAAGTGCCTACTTCGACCCCTCCACCATTCGTCGTACTGCAAAAGCCCTAGGCTTACAGACGGACGCATCGTATCGATTTGAGAGAGGCATTGATACCGAAGGGCAAGCATGGGCAGCGGCGCGTGCTGCGCAGTTGATGGTCGAACAAGCCGGTGGGACCTTGGTCGGGGGTATGGTAGACTGCCACCCCGTCCAGCATGAGGTGCGTTCTGTTTCGGTCAGAGCAAATCGAGTCAATTCGATTGTCGGTACAGAAATTGAATCGTCAGAAATGGTGCGTTTGCTGGAAGCCATTGGTTTTATCGTCGAAACGACTCAAGTATCTCCTCCGGTATGGAAGGTTACGATTCCTTCTTGGAGACCAGATGTTGAACGCGAGATAGATGTGATTGAAGAAGTGGCTCGCCTGTTCGGGTTTGATAACATCCCTGAGCCAACGCATTCAAAATTGCCCAATTTCACACCAGGTACGGATGGTGTTCGCTTGCTTAGGGAACGAGCTAGAGATGTCCTTTCGGGAGCAGGCTTCCGAGAGACATACACTAACTCGATGCTCTCTCAGGAAGTAGCCGAAAAGTTTAATTCTAGCCTGTTGCCCGGAGGTCGGTTCAAAGGTGAGGTCGTTCAAACACTGAATCCGATCACCACGGAAATGGCGACGTTGCGTCCTTCCATGCTACCCGGCTTGCTGAAAGTCATCGGACATAATCAGAATCACGGGCAGGCATCCATTCGGCTTTTTGAGTTTGGCCGAGTTCATACAAAACGTCATACGGACCGAACGATGGTCGGCGATTATACCGAAACGGAAACGTTGGTTGTCGCTGGTGCAGGAAAATGGAATGAGCAAGGATGGTACGGCGATGCCCGCGAAGCAGATTTGTTCGACTTGAAAGGCGTGGTCAACTTGGTTCTCTCCGCTTGCGGCTTGTCTAAGGCCACCTATTCTGAAGCTCAATCCGACGACCTTACCGCGAGCGCTATCGACGTGAAGATTGGCAAACGTTGGATTGGAGTCATTATCCAAGTCGCATCGGAGGTAGCATCCGCTTACAGCTTGCGATCTCCGGCGTTTGTAGCTGAGCTAGATTGGAATGCGATTGCTGAAATGGCAGACGGCGGGCTGCGCACGCGCTTCCAGGCCGTGAGCAGATTCCCAATCGTTGAGCGTGATATTGCCGTAGTCGTAAAACGGGCGCAGCCCGCCGGCCCCATGCTTGCCGCAATTCAGCGAGCGGGGCAACCTCTTCTTAAGGAAGCACTCGTTTTTGATCTTTACGAAGGAGAACATGTAGCAGACGACGAAAAAAGTATCGCTTTCGGTTTACGATTTGGAGCGGACCGAACACTTCGTGATAAAGACGTAGACAAGGCCGTAAATAAGGTTTTGGGTGCATTGAAGCATCAATTCGAAGCTCGACTCCGGTAAAACGCTCGGAAAATTATTTATCCACACTATTGGCATCAGAAGTGGGTTTTCCGGTTATTGCATGGGGTACAACGAGCCCGGCCACATTAGTTCAAGTTATGTCTTCAGAAGAAACCAAAAAAGAAGAGCTTCCCGGCCAGCAAGCCATGTTTGCTCAAGCGTCTGGCGCGGCCAAAAAGAGGGGCAAAAAAGGTCCGGTACATTTTAAAGGTACCCGTTCCCTAGAGGGACTGAAGTCACGAATTGATCTGGCCATCAAAGAACTATATCGCCTCCGCGAAGAGAATCATCATCTGCATAAGGAATTAGAGATGTTGAGACAAAAGGGACATGCACCCGACGACGCTACCACTGTCGTTTTTTCAGAAAGTGCGTCTGAACTACAATCTCAATTAGAACACTATATCCGCATAGTGGATCGCTACATTGAACAAGAAGAATCCGCTGAAGAAGCGGAATCAGACTCGTCTGATGGATAATAATCATGGCTGATCTAAAACCACTTAAAGTCCGTTTTCTGGGCAAAGATTATACGCTTCGCGTTCAGGAAGACGATGAACTCGCCACGCTGGAGATGGCTGAATATCTCGATTCTAGGATGCGTGCCTTCAAGCAGGCACATCCGGAGCAATCTGATTTAACAGCAGCCGTTATTACTGGTCTGTCCATCACGGAAGAAGTCTTTGTAGAACGTTCTTCCGCCTTGGATCCCGGAGAGCATGTAAATGCTGAACTCAACAAGATGGAGCGAAAGCTGTCCAGAGCGCTGCTTTCTAAATAGCATCGAGACAAGCTTCTAATTGGCCTTGAATTCTAATCCAAGATCCGCACAATCCCTAGGATCTGCCTTGCGCGACTAGGCATCCCGTAGTATATATGAAGAAGGCACCTGCCCGTACTTCAAGCATATAGAACCTTAATACTTGCTTATCGGGAGCCATCCTTCAGGCTCGGACGACAGGCCCCAACCGGAAACGGTCCATTTCTCTTCGGAGAATATGATAACAGGGGATCTCGAAAGAGAATGAGCGGCGCCCACCGTGTCGTTAGAAAAGGTTCTTCGACACTTGGTGCGGGTTGTGTGCTGTTTTTTTGCCTCAGGTTCATTTTAGGCCCTTTTTGAGTCTTCCAAAATCATATGAATACAGGCACTTAGGTCTTTCCCATTCGTCCTAGTATCCGGCACAAACTTATCTTAAGGAAAGATGATCGGTCGTGATTCAGTCGCGCCCGCATCGCCGGTATTGCAACCCAGAACTATTATTCACTGCCATGCTAGGGACAATCGGGAAACTTCTGATCCTTCTTTCAATGGTTGCCGGGATTTTATCCGGGCTGACATTTCTTCGCTCCGCAAATCTGGATGATAGAGTTACGGATTGGAAACGTATCGCCAGGGCCTCTTGGTGGGTCATGGCTATCGGAGTCATATCGTCATTTGGAATCTTAGTGTTTCTGAATGTCACGCATGATTTCAATTATGCGTACGTATGGGAAAACACCTCCATGGAGCTGCCCCTAGATTACTTGGTAGCGGCCACGTGGGCAGGCCAAGAAGGGTCTTTTCTACTCTGGATTGTGCTGAATGCCTTGGTGGGGATTTCAGTAATGAAATGGGCTAAAGACTACGAGTCACCCGTAATGGCTGTTATTTCGTTGTGTCAGGTCTTCTTGATCTCAATGATCGTGGGTCTCAAGTTTGGTGCTTTTGAGATTGGTGCCTCTCCTTTTGCGACGTTGGCCGAAAAATTCCCCACGGCACCCATGATCCAAGCCGGCATCATTCCAACGGATGGTCAAGGCTTAAACGATCTCCTTCAGAATTACTGGATGGTTATTCACCCTCCCGTACTCTTCACAGGGTTTGCTTCCATGATCGTTCCTTTCGCATTTGCCATCACGGCTTTGTGGAAGCGTAGATACACGGAATGGGTGCGTCCTGCCCTCCCCTGGTCCTT
>DKOG01000037.1 GCA_002469915.1 Bacteroidetes bacterium UBA7368 | reverse complement strand
GAACCGCCATCATTTCCAGAATCACGAGACCAATAAAGATTCCGTCTCTCTCAGGGATATGTCCTTTCAGCGCCATGCCGCCGGACTCTTCCCCACCCACCAACACATCGCCGTTCAGAAATTTCTCGCCGATATATTTAAACCCAATCGCGGTTGTTTCAAGAGACAATCCTAGATCTAGGCATAATTTATCGAGCATGTCTGTCGTTGAAAACGTCTTGACCACGGATCCCGATAACCCTTTATCGGAATGCAGATAGTCGACCAGAAGTGCCAATAATCGATGTGAATCAACGAAATCCCCATGTTCATCCGACATCCCGATCCGATCCGCATCACCGTCGTTGGCGATAGCCGCGTCGCACCCTTTCTGGGTAATCAGATCCTTGAGCTGATTCAAATTCCGTTCGATAGGCTCAGGAGGAGTACCTCCAAATCCAGGGTTGATAGAACAACGGTGTTCTATGACCCGATCGGCTCCAAGAATCTCAGTCAATACGCCTTGCCCTGCCCCATACATAGCATCGTGAACAACCATAATACCCGCATTCCGAATCGCCTGAATATCAATTAAGGTCTTCAGATGCGCGATGTACTCTTCTCGAACAGGTCTTAAGGATATCTGACCTCCTGTTACTAATGCATCAAAAGAGGCATACAGATGCTCCTCAAAAGGAGCTAAGCGGGACTCGACATCAGAAATCATTTCTGGCAGCGCCGATCCTCCAAAATATCCCTTGATCTTGAACCCATTGTATTCGGGCGGATTATGACTGGCGGTGATCACCACACCAGCCTGATATCCGTACTCGACGGTCGCCCAAGAAATTGCAGGTGTGGGTGCAAAACCCTCGGAAACTACGACTTTGAGGCCCATTGAGGCCATTACAACGGCAGACTGTTTGGCGAAATCAACTCCCCGGAATCGAGTATCGTACCCGACAACGACGGTAGAGTCCTTCCCATACGTGTCTAGAACCCATTCAGCCGTGGCTCTGGAAACTCGCTCCAGATTATCCATGGTGTATCCGTCACCAATGACTGCGCGCCAACCGTCTGTTCCAAACTTGATGGCTGATCTCATAATTGTGTTCTCAAAATGATGGTTTCTCACCTTCGTGAGTCGAGTCTAAAGACCGGTAGTTCCGGTTCTAGGACGACTCTCAATCAGTTCTCGAGCGCTCTTAAGGGACGCTTCGGTAATATTTTCACCGCTCAATAGAGAGGCAATTTCTTCTCGTCGTGCGGACTCAGAGAGTCGAATCATGGAAGTACGAGTCGCTTGCCCATCATTTTCTTTCTCCACCCGAAAGTGAGCATCTCCCGCTGCCGCCACTTGAGGAAGATGGGTGATAGCAATGATCTGGTGATAACTCCCCAATTCCACCATGCAATCCCCAACGCGTTGAGCTATCGCTCCAGATATGCCCGTATCAATCTCGTCAAAGATCAATATGGGTAGTCGATCACTTTTAGCTAAAATGGACTTCAGAGCCAACATGATTCGGGACACTTCTCCTCCCGATGCCACTTTGGCCAGCGGCAAGGGTTCTACACCCGGATTAGTAGAGATATGAAACGCACCCTTGTCTAGTCCTTTTGGGCCTACAGCGTATCGCACTCCACCTTGGTCAATCCAGCCATCGGCGTCCTCGGTGCTACGAAGATCTATTTTGAACGTACTTTTTGGCATTCCTAAGTTTGCCAATTCGCTCACAATAGCAGACTCAATGCGCCCTGCCACGGCCTTGCGTTTGGACGACAACCGGAAAGCAACGTCTGCTAATTTCGAGCGCGCTGCATTGAACTCCTCATCCAATCGGAATAGCGCGCCTTCAAAGTCTGTCGCCAGCGCATAACGATCATTGATATCTTCCCTCAGGGCCAACACAGCAGCGATCGTTCCTCCATATTTCCGTTTCAATCGATCAAAATCGATGAGTCTCTCCCGAATTTCGGTCAACCTTTGAGGATTAAACTCTATGCGTGAGTTGTAATCTTGCAGAAAGGCCGCAGCCTCGGATACCGAGATTTGGGCAGACGATATCTCCTCTGAGATCGAGTCAAACGTATCATCGATGCGCGTTAAATCTTGCAGTTCATTGCGCGCGCGCACCAACAGGTCACTGATGGCACTTTCTGAATTGTAGAGCAGCTCAAATAAGACGGAAGTGGCTTCGAATAGGCGTTCCGCATTCTCTAGAATGCGTCTCTCGGCTTCCAGCTCTTCTTCTTCCCCATCTAGCGGAGCAACAGCGTCAATCTCTTCTAATTGGAATGCCAAGAACTCCTTTTCCTGTCGTAATTCACGCTCTCGACTGGCCGTTTCCTCTCTCCGTTGGACAATCTCTCTAGTAACAGCGTATTCATGCTCACAAGAGCGAACCAACCCTTCCAGTCCGCCAAATCCGTCCACAAGATCCAGATGAGTATCTGTTCTTAACAGCGATTGGTGATCGTGCTGACCATGCAAATCCACCAACTGAGAAGCCACTTCCCTTAGAACAGATACCGTCGCAGGCGAGTCATTGATAAACGCTCGACTTTGAACAGCACTGACTTCCCGACGCAATATTAGGACAGGTTGTTCATCAATGTCATGCGATCGAAGTAATTCGGACAAACCCGGAAAGGACGCGGCATCAAACATCCCTTCTACAACAGCCTTTGCACCTGCTTGACGCACGACATCAGTAGATGCACGATCCCCTAGGATGAGCTTTAG
Source organism: Bacteroidetes bacterium UBA7368 (assembly GCA_002469915.1). GTDB lineage: Bacteria > Bacteroidota > Rhodothermia > Rhodothermales > UBA10348 > UBA10348. The sequence continues at coordinate 1,631 of DKOG01000037.1, read as the reverse complement.
GGCTCCAACAATAATGGACTTCCCTGCTCCCGTTTCACCCGTAACGATATTCAAACCCGTGTCGAACTCGACTTCGAGTTCTTCAATGAGCGCAAAATTTCGAATGTAGAGGCGTTGAAGCACGAATATTAATTCAGTCGATCAGGTTCTACCGTGGCAATGCTTGTATTTCTTGCCGCTACCGCACGGGCAAGAATCATTACGACCCACTTTATCATTGGCCGTAACTGGAGTGGCTTTGGCGCTAGGGTCTTTACTAGCTGCGTTATTTCCGCTACCACCGGACACTCCGTAAGACGGGGAAGCTACATCTTTCTTTGTCTGAGCTTTTCGCGGATCGAGCCTACGAGGAGCGGATCGACGAGATTGATCGCTTTGCTGATTCACAAGCGGACCGCTTTTGAATACAAACGAGACCACTTCTTCGTTGATCACTTCGATCATTTCGGCGAATAACTTAAACGCCTCCATTTTGTACTCAACCAGTGGATCACGTTGCCCATAAGCGCGCAGTCCAATACCCTCTTTAACCTCATCTAGGTTGCGAAGGTGTTCAGTCCAGTGAGAATCAATCAGTGAAAGGGAAGCAACGCGCTCAAGCGCATCATTTACTTCCTGTCCTTCCGATTCAATGGCTACTTCGATTGGTACTACGGCTCGCATTACGCGCCGTCCGTCCGTGAAGTCGACGTAGACTTTTTCTGGCTTATTTTCTGCATCGCTGGCCGCTACTTGCTGCATACTCTCGAGAAAAGGTCGCGCCAAAGCCGCTCTCTTGTTCTCGTACATGGCTACAGCGTCAGCAAATATTTTCTCGGCAACACCGTCATCTCCCATCTTATGGAAGGTTTCGAGATCCATGTCGAAGTCCAATGCCAACAGTCGAAGGAGATCTTCCTTCAATCCGTCCACATCGCCATCGCCGTGATGCGTATTGACAAGTCGATCAATGATCTGTCTCAACTGGTCTTCGATATCTCCTGCCAGGCGCTCCCCGTTCAGGGCATGGTTACGCCGATCATATATCACATGTCGCTGGGCATTCAATACATCATCATATTCAAGCTGACGCTTTCGAATACCAAAGTTGTTCTGCTCCACCTTACCCTGAGCGCGTTCAATACTTTTGTTCACCCACGGATGCGTAATGACGGCACCCTCTTCGAGGTTTAAGCGATCCATGACCTTGGCCACACGATCAGAACTGAACATACGCATCAGGTTATCGTCCAGAGAGATGTAGAACTGGCTCACGCCCGGATCTCCCTGACGACCGCTTCTACCACGAAGCTGAAGATCAATGCGCCTACTTTCATGTCGTTCAGTGCCAATAATGGCAAGACCACCCGCTTCAATGACGCCCGCTCCAAGCTTAATATCCGTACCACGACCGGCCATGTTCGTCGCAATAGTTACGGCACCCTTCTGACCAGCCTCGGCCACGATTAGGGACTCCGCTTTTACTCGGTCTCGCTTAGCGTTCAACACATTGTGCTTGATACCTGCTCGAGTAAGCAGTCGGGAATACGTCTCAGAAGCTTCCACACTGACCGTACCCACGAGGATAGGCTGTCCTTTCGCGTTGTACTCTCTAATCTTTTCGATTACGGCATTCAGTTTCTCGCGTTTGG
>DKOG01000249.1 GCA_002469915.1 Bacteroidetes bacterium UBA7368 | reverse complement strand
CCAACCCTGCGTGATGCACGGAAGCAGAATAGGTCATGCCGCTTTGTTCATCATGCATGGTAATTCCTGCGGATAGAGCCACAGCAGAAGCGGCATTAGAGGCCACTGAAGAGCGCACTACTTCCAAAGAAGCACCGTAATGCAGAGCCGAGCGCCAAGGCCTCGAGGCGCCAAACGTAAGTGAGACATCTGAGGCACCAAACGTGCCTACTTTGTCACCTAGCACATCCCTCTCATCAAACGAACCAAAGGACAGATAACGGAGGCCAACGGCAAATGTGGCCAGCGAATCTACCTGCCGGCCATAGGATAACCAGCCTGCATTGATATCTGAGAGGTGATTGAGATAGGAAAACTCCAATCGACCATCCGCAGAGGCACGAAGCAAGGCCGGATTGGCAAATAGAACGCTTGAATTGGGGTCCAAAAGGGCAGAAGAAGAACCGCCGAGGGCAGCGGAGCGAGCCGAAGCATCCATCTGTAGAACGGAGAACGCCGTCGATTCAATCTGTCCGACAGAATCGTCCGAACCTGCAATGAGGACTAAAAACACAAAGATGAGTGCTTTCAGCTTAACAAAACGTGTTCCGGTACGATGCATGCAGTTGTGATTGGGCATTCTGACTGATGCCTTGTGGATTGTAAATAGCTTCTACAATCAAGATCAGTTGAGGGTTCTTGTTGGGTGCGCCATCACGAAGAATGACCTAGCGGGGAGTCGGTTTCCTTGATCTGAATTGGTATTGTTAACTTTTCTGCGTAAAAATATGAGAACGAACCAAGAATACCCGAAATTAGGGGAACGATGCCCCTCAACGAGGCGTGAGAAGTAGGATAGGACAAGTACATTTAATAGTAGGACAGGGACCCACGCAGGGGACCCGGTTTTACCCGGAAGTAACGCCTCGCGCACAAATTTCTGAATATGCTCAATCTATTAAAAAAGATTTTCGGAGATAACCGGGAACGGTCTCTCAATAAGCTCTGGCCCGTCGTAGAACAGATTAATGTGGAATACGACAAGCTGGCATCGCTCACTGATGAACAGTTGCAGGCTAAAACGGAGGAATTCCGTGGCCGTATCGGTGAGTCTCTCAGCGGTATTGAGTCGGATAGGGATGATATCTTCCGGCAGTTAAAGGAACGTCTCGTGTCAGAAGACGAGGGTGGTGAGCACACTATGTCTGCAAACGAGCGTCAAGATCTCTACGACGAGTTAGACGATCTTGAAGCTGAGTGGTATACCACATTGGAGGATACGCTTCTCGAAATACTGCCAGAAGCGTTTGCAGTAGCCAAAGACGCGTGTCGTCGAATGGTGGGCAAAGAGTGGGAAGCCGGCGGAACGACGGTCAAGTGGGACATGATTCCCTACGATGTCCAATTGTTGGGTGGAGTCGCCATGCACGGCGGTAACATCTCAGAAATGAAAACCGGGGAAGGAAAAACCCTCGTTGCGATTGCTCCAGTATATCTCAACGCACTAGCAGGTCAGGGCGTTCATCTGATTACCGTTAACCCCTATCTCGCAGAGCGTGACGCTCAATGGATGGGTCCGGTATACGAATTCCTGGGTCTCACTTGGGATGTAATTGACAAATATGAACCTCATACGGAAGGACGTACCAAAGCTTATTTAGCTGATATCACGTACGGCACCAACAATGAGTACGGATTTGATTATCTGAGAGATAACTCGTTTGTGAACGATCCGGCCCAATTACAGCAGCGTGGTCACCACTTTGCAATCGTAGATGAGGTCGATTCTGTATTGATTGATGAGGCTCGAACCCCGTTGATCATTTCAGGACCTGTTCCTCAGTCTGATGAGACTCAGTTTCACGAATTCAAAAGCACGGTTGAGAAGCTGGTTTATTCCCAGCAAAAACTAGCTGCTGGATTTGTCTCGAAAGCTGAAAAATTATTGGCTCAGCGAGATGAATCGATCGATGCCGGTGACAACAAAACGGCTTCGCAATTCGAAAGTGAAGCCGGTCTGGCTCTACTAAGAGCTCATCGTGCTTTTCCCAAGAACAAAAAACTAAGGAAGGTTCTACAGGAGCCTGGTGTCGAGCAACTTCGACAAAAGACCGAATATCTGTATCTGCAGGACAACGCGAAGAATATGCCCATTGTCGATGCAGAGCTGCACTTCGCGTACGAAGAGAAGCAGCGCTCCATTGAATTGAGTGAGCAAGGCCGACAGTATATCGGTCGAGCATCCGGACAGGATGAGACGTTGTTTGTTCTTCCTGATCTGGGAGAACTGGTAGCTAGTTTAGACGGAGAGCACGAGCGGCGGACGAAAGAGATTACGGAAGCTCTCGATGCAGATACGGCTTTGACCGAGGACAAGCGGGCCAATAAGCTTGAAAATGATCTTCGGGTCATGAAAAACGAGCTAGCAGAGAAGAAACGTAATTTCTATACGGAGTATTCAGCAGCTGCAGCTCGCCTTCATGCTATTGAGCAGCTCTTGAAGGCCTACATCCTATTTGAAAAGGATGCGGAGTACATCGTTCAGGAAGGCAAGATTATGATCGTTGACGAGCACACGGGTCGTGTGTTGTCGGGTCGCCGATATTCGGACGGGCTTCATCAGGCGATTGAGGCCAAAGAGGGCGTTAAGATTCAGGCAGCGACGCAGACGTATGCCACGATCACGCTCCAGAATTACTTCCGTATGTATCACAAGCTGGCCGGGATGACCGGAACAGCCGAAACCGAAGCGGAAGAGTTTTTCAAGATCTACGAAATGGAGGTAGTCGTCGTACCGACGAATCGCCCTATCCAGCGTCAGGACTTGGATGATTTGGTGTACCGGACCAAACGCG
>DKOG01000092.1 GCA_002469915.1 Bacteroidetes bacterium UBA7368 | reverse complement strand
ACAAGACAAACCTATCCTCACTCAGGCAGATTATGGCCAATGGGAACGCCTGGGAGCCTATAGCCTGAGCGAGAATGGTGAGTGGGTTGTTGTATCCATCACCCGAGTGGACGAAGACACCCGTCTGGAGCTGCACCGAACCGATGGAAATAGTGATGTGATCACGCTCGATCATGCCAAGGCACCCGTCTTCAGCGCAGACAACCGTTGGCTGGCCTTTCGGCAGAGTGTATCGAAAGAAGATCAGGAAAAGGCCGAAAATCCTATTAAGGATCGCCTTGGGCTCGTGGATTTGGAAACGGGACGAGATACGGTACTGATGGCCATTTCAAGATTGGCGTTCCGAGATGATGGAAAGTGGCTGGCTGTTATAGGTGCGGCGCCAGCAGACTCTGTGGGCGGTGATCTCCTCGTATTTGAACCGGGTGCAGAGCGTCGTACCACCTTGGGTAGTGTCTCAGAATTTGCATGGCAAGATGAAGGCACTGTGCTCGCCTATACCTTAAAGTCCTCAACAGCCTATGGCAATGGAGTCTCCCTGTTTTCACCGGGGGACGGGCGATTACAGGCGCTGTCTTCAGGAGATTCTGAGTATACCGGCCTCACTTGGAAGGAAGAAAGCGCCACATTAGCCGCCTTTAGGTCCGTTGCAGACGAGAACCGCGAGGGAGACGCTCAGGATGTGCTGTATTGGAACGACGTACTGGCCCACCCAGATCAAATGGATGTATTGGAATCTGCTTCTCAAGATTCATTTGGGGATTCGCTAGGTGTCAATTCATTTGGAGGTATTCAGTTCGCGCCCAATGGGGTTACAGTCTTTGTGGGTACTCGATCCTGGCTGAAGACAGACGCAGACGCTTCTCTTGAGGTCGAGACGGATGTAGAAGCCGACTCTTCAGCGATCGAATTGGATGAGATGGATCCAGCTGATGTTCAGATCTGGCACTGGGATGATGATCAGATTCTTCGGGGACAGGAGTATTGGTCAAGCAGGAACGCCCAACGCACATTGCTGACAGTGTGGCATGTGGAAGAAGAGCAGGTAATTGTCCTTGGATCGGAATATGACGAACCTGTTTCTCTGGTTGGAGAAGCCAAACGGTGGGGGATAGTTGGGGATAAGGATCCCGATCACGTGATGCTCCGCTTTAATATGGGTGTTACGGATTGGTACAAAGTAGATACACAAACGGGTGAACGTACGTTGCTTGCTGCTGGCCTCTCTCAAGGACCAACGGCTGGACCGGCAGGACACTACGTATTGCTTTTTGAAGACAACGGATGGACGGCTGTTGATCTATCTACCATGAATCGAACTCGATTTGAAGGAAGATCCGATCCTGATAACAGGGGAGATAGTGCACCTGATTTTGCGATGGGCATCCTGGATTATGATACTCCCGGACCTTCTCCCTCGTTCAGAAGCATGGCTTGGTTGGAAGGCGATGCGGGGGCCTATCTGAGTGGCCGTTTTGATTTATGGAAGGCTGATTTTGCAACCGGAACGCTAATGAAAGTAACGGATGGTGAAGCCCGTCAGGTTCGGTATAGACCTGTGAGCATAGACCCTGAAGTTCCTCGGTTCGGCCCCGTTACGGTACAGGCAGGAGAAGACGTGTGGACTAGTACATTTAATCTGCATACCAAAGATTCAGGGTACGCGGTAGTATCAGAAGATGGCGTGGATCAGATCATTGAAAAAACAGCACAAATAGCTGGATTAGAGCAGAATATGGATGAGTCTGTGTTTGCGTACACGATACAAAAGTGGGATGATTCGCCAGATATATTTGTCGGTTCTTCCCTGAAGCAAGCGAAGCAACTAACAAACACCAATTCGTTTCAGGATGAATGGGCGTGGGGACACGCTGAGATTTTGCAGTACACTACAGATGCCGGCCATGATTTGCAAGCTGTTCTAGCCTATCCAGCCAACTTCGAACCCGGCAAAAAATACCCGCTCATCTTGTATCAATACGAAAAGCTGAGCTCCGGTCTGCACCGGTATGAATTACCTAGAGAACGGTCGTATTACAACAATCAGACCTGGAGCCAGCAAGGGTACTTCGTTCTACTCCCTGATATCGTGTACGAAGCAGGAAGGCCTGGACCGAGTGCACTGGATGCCGTAAATCACGCTTTAGACGCTGCCATAGCCACTGGTCATGTAGATGAAACGGCCATGGGATTGATTGGGCATTCCTGGGGTGGGTATCAGGCAGCTTATCTACCAACCCGCACCGATCGATTTGCTGCTTCCGTTGCTGGAGCTGCCATTACGGACTTTATCTCCTTTCCCGGAACGATTCATTGGAGTGGTGGGGCTGAAGAGTTCAGTCACTGGGAACGCGGCCAGGCCCGTATGGCCATGCCGCCGTGGGAAAACCTCGAAGGCCATCTTGAAAGCAGTCCCATCAACTTCATAGATCAACTAAACACGCCCGTGATGGTTATGCATGGAGATGATGATGGCGTTGTAGATTTCCGTCAAGGCCAGCAGTATTACAATTACGCCCGTCGAGCCGGTAAGCCTGTTGTTATGCTGGTGTATCCCGGAGCCGGTCACAGTTTGAGAGAGGAAACACAGCAGGTTGACTACCATAACCGAATTTTGGAGTGGTTCGGTCACTACCTGAAAGGAGAGGCTGCAGCAGACTGGATTGTAAATGGCGAGTCTTGGGAAGAACGAACCCAGCGACTTGAGAACTAGTCACTTTATTCCATCGTGATTTCGTGTGGGGTGTGCACAAACAGAACATCCTTCAACGTAGGATGATTTGTGAACACCCCGGCTTCTCGTTCGTCCAGCCCATCCATATCAAAACCAATGACCGTGAGATCGGCAGAATCTGAAAGTCTGGCAACGACTTTACGGAATTGCTCGGCATTTTCGGTGGATAAAAAACGGATGTTCTTTTCAGAAACAGGTAGACGCCCGTCTGCAATGAGTGAACTAAACTCTTCTTTTCTTTCCGCAACCTGATGAGCTGGAATCGCCACAAATACTTTGATTTCAGCGCTATTCCAGTCTGGATGTCCCAGTAAGATGTAACTCAGCAGGATCATTAGGTTGGCATTTTCCTGATCATTCCAGGTTAGCCAAATATGGATGTTTTGCCGTTCTCCAAAGTGATAGTCGCCGTGCCGAAGCACCAGTAGTGACATGCCTGTCGTTGCGGCAAACTGGCAGTTTTTCGTCACCTCCTCAAGAATTTCTGCAGGGTCATCTTGGGAGAACTCAAACATAACTGCATTATTGGCCAGACCCGATACGCCCGGTACTTGAAGGCTCTGTGCCAAGGCCGATGTCATTGAGGGGCTGATAATGGTATTCATATAGACCGGACTTTTCTGAACCCGAGCCATAGCGAGAAGCTTTTCCCTCACTTTTCTACCCTCTCTGACGGTTTTTTTATTCAGCTGACCTTGCATGAAGTGCAGATAGGTACCGAATCCATGACGATGGCAAATCCATCTCATAAAAATAAGGGGACTCCTTCGGTCGAATGTTCGTCCGTTAACCATGATGACGCTAGGTCTCCATTCATCATCTACTGACTTTCTGCGTCTGCGCTGTAGCCTGATGTGCATATAGCGCGAACTCTGTGTCATGACCCCTTGAAACATAGAAGCGAGATCATCACCGCCTTTGTGAGTGCGCTTCATGATCTGATAAAGACTCGTCATGGTGAGTAGCGAAAGCACGGCGAAAACGGGGTCCATTTGGAACATCATCAAGAGACACATGACGGCGCCAAACAAGCTGAAGTACCAACGAGAGCGGAAGCTGGGGCGATAGGAGGGGCGTGCCGCGAAATGCTCCAGAAAACTGATCGCGCACAAAGAGCCGTAGGTCACCATGAAAAACATGGAGATCAAGCGGGCAACAATATCCACATTCCCCAGAAAGACGATTACTAAGGCGATGATACCTGTTACGATCGTGGCATTGCGAGGCTCATTGACCGCTCCGATTCCCGAAGCTAGCCACGAGTTTCCTTTCGCGATGGGCAAACTAGCATCTCCTCCGAGTGCCTGAAGCGTGCGCGGAGCAACTAGAATGGATCCGATCGCTGAACTCAGGGTGGCAGCGGCCAATCCGATAAGAATGATGGGACCCCACAGCGCAATTTTTGACATAACCAGCTGATCGCCATTCAGCAATTCGGCAGGAGCGGAATAGATTAGCTTTATCACGATGAATACGTAAACGATCATTCCCACGACCGTGGCTGCGATCGTGCCTCTAGGAATTGATTTTCGGGGATTGGCTAGGTCACCGGAGAGCCCCACACCTGCAGTCATACCGGTAAAAGCAGGAAAAACAATGGCAAAAACAAAGAAAAACGCATCTGGATCATCAAGAGCTGAAGTCAATCCGACGGTGGTTGGGTCAAAGCCTTCGACGGGCGACCCAAGAAAGAACATGATGAGGGACATGGCCAGAATAGCGACGACGCCATAGAGCGCTTTAACCCCCATATCGGCTCCTTTGGTGAACATAAGAGCGAGCAGACCCAACGTAGCGGGCACTGAGATGAACCGAGCATTTACTACAACGCCTGTCGATTCCGTTATCCAGGCTAAGACAGGTCCGAAAGCCTCTGCAAATGCGATCATATAGAAGGCGACCGACACTGCTTGTGATAGATAGAGGGAAATCCCAATTACGCCGCCAATCGTGGTACCGAATGATCGGGAAATAATGAAATACTCACCGCCACCTTCCACTTTTCGGTTCGTTGCGATCTCTGCGATGGCCAAGGCTGTCGGGATAGTGACGAGGTGGCCCAGAATGATAATGGCAAATGCGCCCAGTAGCCCTACGTTTCCAACGGCATATCCGAAGCGCAAAAACATGACTGCGCCCAGAATCGTACTAATTCCGGCCAAGAAAACGGGTAACGTTCCAAATCCATGACCTGCGGATTCCAATTCGGATCCAGCCTGGGTTGGGGAAGGAGATTCACTCATTGGGTGTTATGTATTAATCGGATTTAGAAAGGGACACGTGTCTGCTCTTCATGAAGTTCCAAAAGAAACGGTTTTGTGACACTCCTGCAACAACTTGATTGGATTAGCGGAGTAGATATTCGTATTCAGAACTAATACAACCACTTCTTTTTACACTCAATGCGTTTGACAGCCTCGGGGAAGCATATCATGCCATGGGAGAAAGGAAGAAGGCCATTGAGAGCTATCAGAGATCCCTTGCGCTCAATGCAGGAAATGAGAACGCCCAAACCCAACTGAAGGTACTTGAAGAGCAGTAAGGGCGAATGTCACCGTCAGGAGATCGAAAACAAAGCGCATAACAAGCGCATGTTGCGGGCTCGCATTGACCTGAATTAGCGGTTGGAAAGAGTTATGTTCTGAGAGGTGAGCATGGATGCTCGCCGCAAATCCGCCAGCCGTTATGCTTCGGGGCCATTTAACCGCTCAAGAATCCCATTGTTATGTCAAAGCTACTATTGTTCGGCCTCGTCTTCTTTGTTAGTACAGCCATTGAGTCATCTGCTCAGTCCATCAAATCAGATTCTCTAATCACGGTAGTTGTTGATGGGATTGAGCGAGAGTCACACCTGTTCGTTCCGTCAAATTACGCCAGTGAAAAAGCTCTTCCAGTTGTTTTCAGTTTTCATGGTTCAGGAAGTTCACCGGATAGACAAAGGGCAGTGTCTGATCTCGAATCAGTCGCGGCTCGCGAATCGTTTATAGTTCTCACTCCAAAAGCGGTGTATTTGAGGGAAGAGAATGGACCTGTCAGCTGGAACGTATACAGGGATGAATCTGGAGTAGATGACATAAAGATGGTCAGAGCCCTGATCGCGACTGTCGGCCAACGGTACGCTATCGATAAGACCAAAATCTACTCCACGGGATTTTCAGGAGGAGGACGCATGAGTAGCAGAGTCGGTTGTGATCTGGCTGACGTAGTTGCAGCCATAGCACCAGTTGCTGGAATTCAATTTCCAAACGAATGTAATCCTGTGGCTCCAATGCCCATCATGACCTTTCACGGACAAATGGATACGGTAAACCACTTTGTTCACTCTGAAGACTCGCCCTCCCATTGGCACATGGGAGTAGAACCTGCTTTGGAGAAATGGGGGTCACACAATGGATGCAATGGATTGACAAATGAGGTCGAAATCACACCTGAAACAACAATCGTGAAATATTTAGGCTGTTCTCTTAACGCTTCAGTTGAAATGTTGAAGATGAAGACTGGCGATCACACATGGCCTGGATCTCCTTTGGCAGAGGAGTATTGGTCTTGGGGCATGAATACCGTCATGGAAATCTCCGCTTCAGAAATAATGTGGTCCTTTTTTAAAAGTCATACAAGGGACTAAGCCCGAAGCATAACAAGCACATGTTGCGGGCTCACACAATCTGGCAAGCTGGTTTGAAACTGTTATGTTCTGATAGGTGGGTATGGATGCTCGCCGCAAATCCGCCAGCCGTTATGCCGCCTAAATGTTGACATACCATATACGGTATAGTATATTTATGGTATGTGGGAAGTTTTTGAACACCGAAATGTCACAAAACGCTTAAAGCGCACTCCTCAGGAAGTCCTGAAGAGGTACGAAAAGTGGAAGGACATCGTTGAAGTGTCAGGACCAGAAGGACTCAAGCTCATTCGAGGCTTCAACGACGAAGCACTCAAAGGTGAGTGGAAAGGCCATCGTTCTTCCCGATTGAATCAGCAATACAGAGTCATTTACAAATTTGAGTCTGACAAGCTGTTTGTGCTTGTTATGGAGTTAACACCTCACGACTACCGAAGGAAATAATCATGGACATGAGTCATTTCACCAAAGCGAAAAAGACTGTATCGATCTCCGTTGGAGAATCAGTTCGCATCGTGCGCGAATTGCAGGAGCTTAGTCAATCAGAACTTGCTGAGCATTCCGGTATACCTCAGTCGACTATTTCCGCCATCGAAAATGGTCGGATTAATCTTGGGGTTGAGCGCGCCAAAGTCATCGCGCGTTCGCTACAAGTCCATCCCTCTGTGTTGGTTTTTCCTGGATGGGATGTTCGACGTGAGTCGGCGGAATAACAAGCGCATGTTGCGGGCTCGCACGACTGGCTGAGTCGGTTGGAAACGATTACTTTCTTTCAGGTCGGTGAATTGCTCGCCGCAAATCCGCCAGCCGTTATACAGATAAACTTTTCGTCCTTGGTTGTGTCTTCTTATCGCAGCGCGGATTGCGTGTTGTCTATTCGGTTGTCAAGTAGTTTCAAGGTTTCCCTCATGCGCATAAATTGGCTCAGTGTCTCTGTACTGCTTTTTCTTCTCGGCACTAGGCCACTGGCCTTAGTTCATGCCCAAGAGCTGACTGATCCGCTGATTCAAATTGGGTCGCCAGGTAATCTCTATTCGGAGATTTTGGACGAAGAGAGGAAGTTTTGGATACACCTCCCAGAGAGCTATTCCGCTTCTGTCGATATCACCTATCCCGTAATCTACCTGCTAGATGGTGAGCAACTACTTGGAGGACTGGCCGCCATCCAGCAGTTCTACAGCTTTTTCAGGATTCCTGAAATGATCGTTGTTGGGATTTCCAATGACACCAATCGAACGAGAGACTTAACACCTACAGTCGTCGCTTCACGACATGACTCGGAAGTGGAGGCATCGGGAGGGGCCCCAGAATTCAGAGCATTCCTGACCAAGGAGTTGATCCCTCATATCGACTCCACTTACTCCACGTCCGCACACCGAGTCTTAATTGGACACTCATTCGCAGGGTTGTTCGCGATTGACACTCTCGTCGGACAAGCTGACCTGTTCACTCATTATGTTGCTTTGGACCCCTCTCTTGACTGGGATGACGGGAAGTGGCTTAAGCAAGCACTAGAAAAGCTCGATAGTGCACAGCTCGCAGGTCACAGTCTGTTCTTAGCCATCTCGAATGAGATCATCAGGTTTTCTGATACGCTGACATTCGAGACGGTTGATTCGGATTCATCTAGGTTCAGTCTTGGTGTTCGTTCGGCTAAGAAATTTGTTGAAGTACAAGAAAAGTTACACAACGATCTGTCGTTCGCATCGAAGTTTTACGACCAAGACATTCATGGCTCTATCCCTCTCGTGGGGATGCGGGATGGGTTGGTGGACATCTATGACTTCTGGGAGTTAAAAAGGCCATCGCTCTACAATGACCCTGACACACCAACTGAGACCATTCTCTCATTAATCAGGGACCAATCACAGGCTCGGGAGGAGGGGATGGGGTACCCTCTTCCGATGGAGCTTGACCTGCTTGAAATGTTGGGTCAATTCTATGCAGATGTCGGTCAGACTACCAAGGCAAAAGGCGTTTTGGCACTGGCGTCGACCTATTATCCACTGGTCTCTTCACTCCACGGAACACTGGTTGACCTGTGCGCTGAGCTGAAAGATGAAACATGTGCTCGAGAGCATGCCATCATTGCCGATTCTTTGAGTGGGGCTTCGACTTACCAAGACAAGGTTGATTCGGTTTTTGGAGACTCTAATTAGACGGCTTGTTTGTCGGTATAACAAGCGCATGTTGCGGGCTCG
>DKOG01000254.1 GCA_002469915.1 Bacteroidetes bacterium UBA7368 | reverse complement strand
CCGCCGCCGCCGCCGCCACGGTGACCACCGCCGCCGCCGCCGCCGCCACTGCGCTGTGGGCGATCGTTAGCTTCGTTGACGCGAATCTCGCGACCGTCCATTTCCTGTCCGTTCAGGTTTTCAATGGCTTCTAGAGCTGCATCGTCTTCCATTTCAACGAAACCAAATCCACGGGAGCGACCCGTTTCACGATCGGAGATCACTTTTGCTGAAAGCACTTCTCCGTACTGGGAAAAGAGATTTTCAAGTTCCTGATCATCCGTGCGCCACGGCAAATTGCCGACAAATATATTTTTCATAACGTCGTCAGAGCTATTACGCTCCGTTCTTTAAGTAACTAAGTCTAGTTTCAACAAACCCACGCACCGGTTCAAAACAGAAGTCAGAGAAAAAACGCGTAATCAAGCCGATAAACGGAGGACGGGCGAGGCTTCGGACGACGGAAAGGTCGGAGAGCAGATGTGCTATTGAGGTGCATAATACGTCGAAAGAGTCAAAGGATTCGCATTTTGGTTCATTTCACACAAAACACTTGCCTTTGGGCGCCTAAAAACAGCGAAAATGGCCGCTATTTAGTGCCCCTACTATTCACTACTGACGACGTTCACCGTGTGTGGTAGAGCAGAAATTCGCGCGATCAGTATCCGTAGATCGAGAAGTCGTCTCGCCTCAGGTGCAAGGACAACACAATGGCTAGTAAAGCGGAGTTGGCTAATAAGGCCGAACCTCCGTAGGACAGAAACGGGAGTGGAATACCAATTACTGGGAGCACTGACGTTGCCATGCCCATGTTGATAAAGATGTGAATCAAATACACCCCAGCCGTTCCACCTGCCACCATGACCCCAAAAGGGTGCTTCATGTTAGCGCCTAACATAACAATGCGAATGAGCAGGAGCGAGAATAAGCCAATCACGATCATTGAGCCGATGAATCCGAACTCCTCTCCGATGACAGAGAAGATAAAATCAGTGGATTGCTCCATCACATAGCCGCCCTGAGTCTGTGTGCCCTGCAAAAACCCCTTTCCACTAAACCCCCCTGAACCGATGGCCGCCATGGAATTAACCTGATGGTAGCCGACGCCAAGACGGAATTCCTCCGCTCCCGGGTTGGTAAATGCCAATACTCGCTGGATTTGATGGGGAGCTAACAAAGTGGTGATAGCCAATGTAGTTACCGCTGCTGTCCCTCCTGTGAACAATCCAGTTATGACGCCAATCCGGCGGTCGCGGGTTTTCCACCACATAAAACCCGTAAACAAGACGGAGAATACAATGGCCGTAGGCATGGAAACGATCGCGAAGTACCCCGCGACCGCCGGCGCAATCATAAGGAGTAGTAAATTCAGTTCGAGGCCACTCCAGAACAGGGCAATGGGAATCAAACCAAAAAACACCAGTGCGGTCCCCGTATCGTTTTGTAAAACGATGAGCACGGCCGGAAGCAGAATGAGTCCCACCACCATGAGCGCAAACCGGATATCCATTGTTTTGGGCCTTCGGATTCCCACCAATTGAGCAACGGCTAAAATCGTTCCTACCTTGGCCAACTCCGAGACTTGAAGACCGATTGAGCCGAAATACAGCCAAGATTTCGCACCGTTAACTTCGCGACCAAAGGCGAGGGCGGCTAATAACAAAAGTACGGTCACGATGTAGATAGGAAATCCCGAGACCTGAAAAAACCGAATGGGGAGAGCGAGGGCAATCAAGATTCCGGCTAAGGAAATCCCCAGCCACATAACCTGTTTATCAAAGTTTTCTCGCGGTTCAAAGTCGCTGAATTCAGCCGCAACACCATTCGTTGCGGAATAAATAGCAGCTAGGCCAAGAACCACCAGGCCTAGCCAAGCGATCAGTACCAACGGATCTAGATTTCGGTACCATGCTCTCATTCAGATTTCGCAACCATAGGTGCACTGTTCTTTTCGAACATCAGATTCATGAGCCAATTTCGTTTGGGGTCTATCCGACCCGTGAGATAACGCTCAGCCATAAAACTACCAATTGGCCCTGCAGCGGTAGATCCAAAACCAGCATTTTCCACCAAAACCGCTAACACAATGGTTGGATTTTGAGCTGGAGCGGCAAGAATAAATACCGAATCATCTCCATCCGCCCGCGAGTTCTCCGCTGACCCCGTTTTTCCATAAGAGTCTATGCCTGGAATCTGCAGCCAGTCGCTTTCCTCGGATACAACCCGAGCCATACCTTCTTTTACAAGCCGTACATAAACGGGGTTTAATGCTACCTGTTCAACCATCTGATCATTGGGTCTCACCACCTCTTGCGTCTCGAGATTGACAATTTCCCTTACCAGATGGGGTGAAACAAGCTTTCCACCGTTTGAGAGCGCCGCCATATATCGAGCAAGCTGTAGCGGAGAGACCAGTAAGTCTCCCTGACCAACACCCAAATTCATGGTCGTACCCTCGTTCCAAAACTGTGGGGCAGGACCAAATCGAGAATTGAAATAGGTGGAATCTGGAATTCGCCCGTCAGCAATTTCTCCAGCAGCAATGTCTAAAGAAGGAGACGACCCGAACCCAAGTGATGTCGCAAATCGATTGAGTGAATTGACGTCCATGATGCGCATCATTTCAAAGAAAAACGTATTGCACGATTCTTTGATGGCCTCGACGACATTAATTGATCCGTGCGTATCTAAGCAAGCGAAGAACTGCCCTCTTCCCCTCGGATGACCACCGCCACAGTACACCTTCGTCTTGGCATCGATAGCACCCGCATGCAACGCCAGAAGAGCTACTAGTGGCTTAAACGTAGATCCCGGCATAAATACAGATTGCGTCACGCGATTAAATAGGGGTTTCTCGGGAGCCGACACCACCTCGTCCCAGACTTCAGCGTCCAAGTACCCAGTGAACATCTCTAGGTTGTAATCTGGTGCACTGTGCATAGCCAGCACTTCGCCGTTGTTAGGATCTAAGGCGATAACACCCCCTCTTTTCCCAACAAAGAGTGACTCCGCAAACGCCTGTAAATCCGCATCCAGCGTCAGATTCAGCTCGTTTCCGCTGACCGGGGCATGGTTGCGCTCGCCTCCCAAGTAATCTTCAACCACCTGTCCCTTCACATTCACCATTTTATATTCGGCACCCACTCTACCACGAACGGCCGATTCGTATTCCAGCTCAAGCCCAGCTTTTCCTATCGCGTCACCTCGCCGGTACCCTTCTTCTACTCGTTTATGGAGCGTCTTATCCGATATTTCTCGCACATATCCCAGCGCGTGTGTGGCTCTCGCTTGCGTGAGGTAGCGCCTTTTTTGCGTGAGATCGAAGTCAATCCCATGCAATCGATGCCGTTGCTCCAGAATCAATCCTAGCTCTTCAACCGATACACCACTACGGAGAAGTGTTCGCTTGTGCATCGACCATTTCTTGGCATCCTGAACCTGTCGAGTCATCGTTGTATCGGCAACGCTCAAGAGTTCTGCCAACAATGGAATCGTTTCTTCCTCGAAGTACTGAGGCGTAATAAAAATGGAATAGGTGGGTTCGTTTTCCACCATCAGCACACCATTCCTATCAAAAAATCGACCTCGAGGCGCTTGAACACGATGCTCTCTCATCGAATTATCTTGAGATGCTCCCGTATGAGATTGACGGTCTATAAGCTGAAGCTTGACCAGACGAAGAGCAAGGATGGCAAAAATAACCAGTATTAGCGCAGTAAAGACGCGCACGCGCGAGCGACTTTCATCCATTGGAAGGTGAGATTAAGAAGTCAAAAGAGAAGAGCAACCCAACCAAAATCGCTGAGATGTATGGTATATGGAAGACGATGCAGGGGAGTTCCATTCACACACGACATTAAGCAAATCAGTTCTGTATCGAAACGATTCACCTGCTTATCGACGGTTTTCACCCACTCAATCCCGACCTTCAGTGTGCAGTCATTTACTCTGGGTTGGCAACCATACATTTGTTCGCGACGTTCCAAATGAAATCAACGGTAGGAGCGTTTCGATCTGATGCAGATTACGACGAGTCAAAGTACATTTCTGCGCCCCGGACAATCCTTGCAGCTGACACTTATTAGTAGGAAGAGAATTCCCCCGCCATTTCCTACCGAGCTGACCAACAGATAGGTATCGTATGACAACGACATTTCGAATCGTTCCACGAGTAATATTGATCGCACTCTTCATGGCGGGTAGCGTGCTGATAACCGATTCGGCCGAAGCCCAATATTTTGGACGAAACAAGGTCCAGTACGATGATTTTGAGTTTCAATCATTCAAAACAGATCACTTCGAGATCTTTTTCTATCCCGAAGAAGAAGAGGCCGTAGGAGATGCTGCCCGAATGGCGGAACGCTGGTATCAACGACATTCCCGCACTTTTTTGAGGGAGTTTTACGATCGGAAACCAATCATTTTATACGCGAATGACGCTGACTTCCACCAAACTAATGCAATCAATGGATCTCTAGGGGAAGGCACCGGCGGGGTAACTGAGTCGCTCAAGGAGCGAGTCATTATGCCTTTAACTGGCAGCTATAAGGAAACGGATCATGTGTTGGGTCACGAACTGGTTCACTCGTTTCAATATGATTTAGCCCTCTCCCGCTCCGATTCGTTGCGATTTGCTTTTCAGCTGGTACCCCTATGGCTAACAGAAGGCATGGCCGAGTATTTCTCCGTTGGGCGCCTAGATGCTCACACGGCAATGTGGATGCGCGATGCAGCTCTTCGGGATGATCTGCCAACGATCGAGACGATTACCCGAGACATGAGCTATTTCCCGTATCGATACGGTCAGGCTTATTTAGCATACATCGGAGGAAAATATGGAGATGCAGCCGTAGCGAACCTATTCAAGCTGTCCGGGCGAGTGGGCTTGGACTCTGCATTTGTTTACACGCTGGGCATCACAGCAGATTCGCTCTCAACCGAGTGGATTCAGACGGTAAAGGACACCTATCTGCCCCTCACAGAAGGAAGAGATGATTCCTCCGAGGCTGGAAGGCTTGTTCTCTCATCTCAAATGGACGCTGGGAAGATGAACATCGCGCCGGTTTTGTCTCCAGACGGCCAGTATGTCGCGTTTTTGTCTGAAAAAGACATGTTTGAAATCAACTTGTTTATCGCAGACGCCAATACGGGCGAGATTGTTCGGCGCATGAAGAGTCGAAATCGCGATTCGCATTACGATGCCATTCGGTTCATCGCATCCGCCGGCTCTTGGTCTCCTGATGGACGAAGCTTTGCATTCATCACATTCGTTGATGGTGACAATGAGATCTCCATAATGGACTGGACCAAAGGCTCCATTCAAAGTCGTTTTTCGGTAGAAGGCGTTTCCGCCATCACCAACCTTGCTTGGGCTCCAGACGGAGAGCACCTCGCTTTTTCTGGAATGGATGGTGGTATTTCAGATTTATACATGCTGAATATGGCATCCGGAGAAGTGCGGCAACTGACCAACGATCGCTACGCCGACTTGCAGCCTGCATGGTCTCCAGATGGCAAATCACTAGCGTTCACGACAGACCGTGGACCGGAAGGCACTAATCTCAGAACGTTGGAGTTTGGTCAGGAACGCCTGGCTATTATTGATACAGAAACGCTGGAAATTCGAGTATTGCGTCCTTTTGATGGGATGCATCATAATCCTCAGTTCTCGCCAGATGGACGTAACCTGTATTTCATTTCCAATTATGATGGGTTCAAGGACGTCTACCGAATGGATCTGGCCAGTGAAAGTGTGTACAAACTGACGAACCTGAAAACGGGCGTTTCTGGTATTACTGCATTATCGCCGGCCATGACCGTCGCCGCCCAAAGCGGACGCATGATGTATTCAGTGTTCGGAGATTCAGAGTATCAGGTATTTGCGCGTGAATCTGATGATCTGGTTGGAGAATTAGTCGTTCCCGTGCAGGAAATGGAAGCAAGTATCGCCTCGGTCCTTCCTCCCTACCGTGGTCTCGATGAAGGCCTTGTCGGAAATTATCTAAACGATCCATTAACCGGGCTTCCTCCGGATCAAGATTTCTCATCTGAAGCCTACAGTCCACGACTCAAATTAGACTTTGTCGCTCCTCCTACGGTTGGTGTTTCTGCCGGTGGATTATATGGTTCGGGCGTTTCTGGTGGAGTAGGGTTCTTTTTTAGTGATATGCTTGGGAATCATAGTTTGACCGTCGTTGCGCAAGCCAACGGCACGTTCAAGGATGTAGGTGCTCAGGCCGGCTATCTAAATCGAGAAAACCGCTTGAACTGGGGTGGTTTTGTCGGGCATACCCCGATTCTGTACGGAGCTTCACAATGGGACCAACCCAGATTTGACGACCAGACGGGGCTACCGTCTCAGGTCATTAATCAGTATCGCTATCGGATTTACATTGATCAACTAGAAGGAATGGCTTCCTATCCATTCACGGCAACTCGGCGCGTAGAATTATCTGGTGGCCTAACACGGTATGGATTTGATTACGAAGTAGACACCTTCTACTACAGCGCTATTGGTGTTCGTAGAGTTCGCACAGATCTGAATTCGCAAGAACCCGATGCCGTGTACTTTGCGCAAGCTGGACTCGCTTTGGTCAACGATTACTCGTTCTTTGGATTCACGTCTCCTATTCGCGGTGGTCGTTCTCGATTTGAGGTTACGCCTTTTGTAGGTTCCGAAACCTTTTTCCGGGTGCAAGCGGATTACCGCAAATACGTCCAGCTCAGTTCTCTGACATTAGCCTTCCGTGGACTCCATGTTGGAAATTACGGGGCGAAGGAGTCCGGTAATTCACTCTTTACCCGAGAATACCTAGGCTATGCTAATAGTTCGGGATTTGTTCGAGGGTACAGCTTTACTTCCTTTGACGATCCTAATGAGTGCACCGCATCAGCTACCGGAGCGTGTGCCGAACAGGAAAGACTGCTTGGTACACGAGTGGGGCTTGCAAGCCTTGAGCTTCGGGTCCCGTTGTTTGGAACAGAATCCTACGGGTTGCTCAACTTCCCTTACCTCCCGACCGAAATCTCCTTTTTCGCCGATGGTGGCGTTTCATGGACAGCTGAAGAAGCTCCTGATCTTCGGTGGGAAACAGACCCAACAAGAGATCGAATTCCGGTCTTCTCTGCAGGTGTCTCGTCTCGATTCAACCTGTTCGGATACACGGTATTGGAAATTTTCTACGCACACCCTTTCCAGCGACCCGCAAAAGGAGCCCACTTCGGATTTCAGCTCATTCCGGGCTGGTAGGTGCTTCTGTTGGGCCTTGAGCACTTAGTGCTCAAGGAAACCAGACTAATACATCAATTCGGCTTTCATCACCGTCACGGCCTCGCCACGGAGCAGGACTCGGCCAGCCTTAAGCTCTACCTCCACGTTGCCTCCTCGTGGAGACACCTGCCGGGCGGTCATCCGAGTTTTACCCAGTTTTTTTGCCCAGTAAGGGGCAAGACAACAGTGAGCGGATCCAGTAACGGGATCTTCCGGAATGTTGAGTTGGGGTGCAAAGAACCGGGACACAAAATCGAGTCCCTCGGTTTTGGCAGCAGCCGTGACAATAAGACCTCTAACGGGCAATTCTGCGATAGCCCGCATGTCGGGATTTAAAACCCGGAGTTTTTCTTCGCTGGAAATCTCAACAAAGGCATCCATCCTGTTCATCCCACAAAACAGACTGTGAGCACCGATGGCCATCTCGAGCAGTTCGCCAGGGATCTGTCTCATGATGGGCTCCTCCGGAAAGTCCATCTCTAACAATCCATTATGAGCCTGCACCACGCGCAACTCACCACTTTTTGTTTGAAAACGGATCGTTGAGTCAGGTGGCCCCTT
>DKOG01000067.1:2515-7856 GCA_002469915.1 Bacteroidetes bacterium UBA7368 | reverse complement strand
AACAGCATAGCCATGGTATGTTCGGCTGTTGAAATGGTATTCCCAGCAGGTGCGTTCAGCACTAGTACGCCCCGTTTGGTAGCTGCCTTGAGATCCACATTATCCATGCCTACACCGGCACGGCCAATTACTTTCAGTGAAGTCGCTCGATCTAGATACTCTTCGCCGATACTCGTTCCACTTCGGATAATCCAACCCTCGAAGGTTGAACACCTATCCAGTATCTCATCCCTAGACCACGAACTTCCGTCTACACACTTGATTCCAGATTCACTTAGGAGATCGTAAGCAATTGAATGAAGAGAGTCGGTAATAAGTACACTTCTAGCCATGATTGTAAAGCCGCTCTTATATTAAGGTGTAGCATCCGCTGCTAAATCAATATCACTGCAGATGAGTTTGTATCCAGCCAAGTAGTTCTGGCTTACCTCTGCCATCTTTTGCACTCGTCAGAATGACGGGCTTATCCTGACCAAGCTCAGCAAGCGTTTTACGAACTATCGCGACTGACTTGGACCGTTCATTACCGGATAACTTATCGCCTTTCGTTAGCAAAATAACGTGTTCGGCATCCGACTCCCTCATGAGCATCATGAGCTCCTTGTCTAACGGAGTAGGCGGATGCCGGGAATCAATAAGCTGAAAAACCACTCTGAGTAGTTCACGCTTGGTAATGTAATTACCGATTAGAGTTTGCCACTTCGCTCGTTGCTTCTTCGAGACTCGTGCATACCCGAACCCAGGCAGGTCAACAACGTGAAACGTGTTATTGACGAGGTAAAAGTTGATTTCTTGCGTCTTTCCTGGCGTAGAACTGGTCCGAGCCAAGTTTTTCCGATTAAAAAGACGATTGATCAGTGAGCTTTTGCCCACGTTTGAACGTCCTACAAACGCGATCTCAGGCTGGCCTGTCTCTGGCATTTTGCCGAGAGCCATAGCCCCCTGAACAAACTCGACTTGATCAATCTTCATCCAGTTAACTGCGCATCCTTAACGACTGGCAGCCTCGGTCAAGCGACGGAAAAATGGTCAGCAACGGCTTCGCCAAGGGCAGCAGGATTGTGCACGATGGTGGCACCTGCAGCGCCAAGCGCAGCAAACTTGTCTTCAGCTGTACCCTTTCCGCCTGAAATGATAGCACCGGCATGACCCATACGACGGCCCGGAGGCGCTGTCTGCCCTGCGATAAACACAAAAACAGGTTTGTCCATATGGTCCCGAATGTACTCGGCAGCTTCTTCTTCCGCAGTCCCACCGATTTCACCAATCATGACTACTGCTTCCGTTTCAGCATCAGCTTGGAAGAGTCTAAGAATGTCGATGAAACGCGATCCGATGATTGGATCTCCTCCAATTCCGACAGCAGTACTCTGACCAAGACCTTTTCGGGTCAACTGATCGACAGCTTCATAGGTTAAGGTACCACTACGGGATACGACTCCTACGTTGCCTTCAGAAAAAATCATGGCCGGCATGATCCCTACTTTGGCTTGGCCTGGAGTCAATACTCCGGGACAGTTCGGTCCAATTAGCGCTGCCCCTTGCTCTCTCACATAGTGATAGACCGGAACCATGTCACGAGTAGGAATGCCTTCCGTAATACAAATAATCGTTTTGATACCAGCATTGGCCGATTCTAAAATCGCATCTGCCGCAAACGGCGGAGGAACGAAAATGATAGATGTATTGGCGCCTTCCTGATCTACAGCATCAGAAACGGTATTGAATACCGGTTTGCCCAGATGGGTCTGCCCACCTTTGCCGGGCGTCACACCACCAATAAGGGGTGTTCCGTATTCCAGCATCTGTTCAGAGTGGAACGTGCCTTCTTTTCCGGTATAGCCCTGAACTACAAGGCGAGTATTCTTGTCAACCAGGATAGCCATGGCTTCTGATAATATTGAGTGACTTGGACCAAATGGGACGTCCGGCCGAGGCCGAACGCAGAATTACCAAGTTTACCGCGCAGTATCACAAACCTCAATCGTGAAATGTAAACCTCTAAAGAAATCGACGGCAATGAGCAGACCAAATATTGAATATGAGACAAACACAAAGCGGGCCGGTTGAGGTGTGTTCACCTCAACCGGCCCGCTTCATACATACTATATAACCTTAATTAGCCGGATTCTGGGGAGGTTGGTCTGCGGCTGGAGGTGCTGCTTGTTGCGACGCATCCGTTCGGGGCGTAGATGCTCCGTGAGTTGGCGGATTCGGATGAATGCGATTAGCGGGTTCGTTTACATTCAGCTCTCTTGAAATCTCACTCGTTGCCGATTTGAATTCCTTAATACCCTTTCCCAAACCGCGGGCGATTTCGGGAATCCTTTTAGCTCCAAAAATGAGCAGGATGGCCAGAAATATTAGTACCAGTTCAAAAGGTCCGAGGCTTCCCATTTCTTCACACCGTGTAGAAGTGTCTATATAAGACGTGTAGATCGAATAATGTGTTGGACGCTTTCTTGAGGACGCGCCCGATACCTGAAATCACAAAATAAACAGAAATCCTTTAAAAACGCGGGATTTAGTCTGTGCTATTTTGGAGCTTTACGATTCCCTCTGGGAGCAGTTCCACTTATTGGCCTTCTAGGGAGCTGAAGCGAACCACATACACGCTATGCAAATAGCTAAACTAATCCAATTATGCTCACACTTGACGATATCCAGTCTTGGCCAAAAGCGGAGTTGCATTCTCATCTTGACGGAGCGATGCGCTTGACCACGATGATAGAGATGGCAGATCAACAAGGAAAGCGAGATCTGCTGCCGGCTTCATCGCTTGAAGGGTTAAAGATAGAATTGGCTAAAATAGATCATTCAGCAAACCTGCATGAGTATCTAGCCTGGTTCAAGTACACTATTGGACTCATGCAATCCGAAGAGGCGCTTCATCGAATCGCTTTTGAGATGGCTGAAGACTTCGCTAAAGAAAACGTCCGATATGTGGAAGTTCGATTTGGACCTGTGCTGCATACCCAAGAAGGGTTGACCCTTGAGCAGGTTCTCGACGCTGTGATTGCAGGCCTTGAACAGGCAAAATCAACCTATGGGATTGAATACGGGATTATTGTTTGCGCTCTTCGAGACCGTTTTGTAGAAGCATCACTTGAGCAAGCTCATTTGGCCGTACGCTACGCCAAGCGAGGGGTTGTCGCATTTGATTTGGCGGGTGCCGAGGCGGGAAATCCAGCCAAACAGCACCTAGAAGCATTCTACTACGCTCGTAATCACCTACTCGGCTTGACCGTGCATGCAGGCGAATCTTGGGGACCGGAGTCCATTCACCAAGCATTGTTCTTTTGCGGTGCACATCGCATAGGACATGGAATCACGTTAAATCAAGATCCAGAACTACTGAACTTTGTACGGGATCACCAGATCCCGCTTGAAATTTGCCCGACCAGTAACGTTCAGACTCAGGTAGTGTCTTCGTACGAGGAGCACCCAATCGCTGAACTTGTGCGTAGTGGGGTAGCCGTTACGATAAATACCGATAGCCGACTTTTTAGCCATACCAATTCCAGCGGGGAGCTATTTTTGGCACATACCAGATGCGGCCTTACAGCGGAAGAGACGAGAGAGGTAGTCCTAAACGGATTCAAACACGCCTTCTTATCTCATAAACGAAAAATGGAGCTATTGGAAGAGGCAAAATCCCTCATATCTGTTTAAATCATGAGCCAATCGCCCAAAGCTACTCGGATTATTCAGCCCTCAAGAGGATTGGTCGGCAGTGTTGAGCTTCCACCGGATAAATCTATTGCCCATCGTGCAGCGCTTTTCTCTGCCCTAGCAGATGGAACGAGCCATATCGTCGGTTTTCCAGAGGCGGAAGACCCGCAATCCACACTGGCCTGCCTGAGGCAGCTTGGGATTAGAATCGAGGATACCGACACCGGTCTGGCCATTCATGGGAAAGGTTTGCATGGACTAAAAGCCTCAGATACTCCTCTCGATTGCGGCAACTCGGGAACGACCATGCGGCTTTTATCCGGTATTCTTGCTGGCCAGCCCTTTTCTTCAACACTTGTTGGGGACGCTTCCCTTTCGGTACGGCCCATGGGTCGAATAACTGATCCGTTGCGCCTGATGAATGCTGAGATTGATTCCACTGAAGGCCATGCGCCCTTGCACATCAGAGCGGCCTACCCACTTAAGGCCATGGAGTACCCACTTCCTGTTGCCTCCGCTCAAGTAAAATCGTGTGTTCTTTTGGCTGGTCTCTTTGCCAAAGGCACGACCACAATCATTGAAGATATCCCATCCAGAGATCATACCGAACGGATGCTGGGACTGTCTTCCTTCACTGTGGGGAGTGCAAAGCATATTTCAATAGACGGAGATTTTTCTATTCTTCCCCGGATGTGGTCCATACCAGCTGACTTCTCAGCGGCTGCCTTCTTTCTCGTAGCTGGTTGTATTCTACCGGACACGGCTCTTCACCTACCGCGAGTCGGTTTAAACCCTTCTAGGACCGGTCTTTTAGACGTTTTAAGGGCAATGGGCGCAGATATACAAATCCGGAATGAACGCGTGGTATCCGGAGAGACACTAGCCGACCTCGATGTTCGCACATCCGCACTGAATGGATTAGAAGTGAAAGGGGATATTGTAGCCAATATTATCGACGAAATCCCCATTCTTTGTGTCGCTGCCGCGTTGGCCGAGGGAACGACCCACATTAAGGATGCTACAGAACTCAGGCACAAGGAGACCGACCGGATCCGAGCTATGGTTGATGGACTCAGCGCACTGGGGGTCCAGGTAACTGAGCAGGAGGACGGGCTAGAAATTACGGGGGGAACGTCACTTTCAGGCGGTGACGTGAGCAGTTTTGGTGATCACCGTATTGCTATGTCGATGGCGATTGCAGGACTGGCGGCTTCTGAACCTGTACGGATTGAGGGAAGCCAGGCGGCCTCCATTTCTTATCCAGGTTTTTGGGATACGCTCGAGCGCCTCAGATAAGATTATTGGGAGTTCGGTATCCAAAGATGCTTTGATAGGTCTACGATACCCTCCTCAACAAACGAAACACCTTCACTTCGGAGTCTTTCCTCCATGACGTGCGGTCCTCCGAAGCTACCTCGGCCGCTTAATCCGCCATACCGGTTAACGACCCGATGGCAAGGGAGACGTTTTTGCGCCGCGGCCTTCAATGCCCAACCAACCGTACGAGCAGCACTTTTCGATCCTAAATACTCTGCGATGTGGCCATAGGTTGTAACCTTCCCCAACGGAATCTCTGCTACCACATCCCAAACCCGGTCAAAAAAATCTGACCCGGCGGCACTTTTTGACGGTGATGTCATGCTGAAATCAAATAGACATGCGGGCCGGG
>DKOG01000067.1:0-2463 GCA_002469915.1 Bacteroidetes bacterium UBA7368 | reverse complement strand
CCCGGCCCGCATCATCTCATTTCTTACTGATTTCCGAGAATAATCGGAAGGCCGTCGCCTCCTGAGCCAATCACGACCGTTTTTGAATTAGGCGAATTAGCAAGCATCTGCGTGGCTTCGATGCCTTTAAACCGCAGGAACTGATTGGAAAGACTGGCCGTGATAATACGCTGATATTCAGCTTGGCCACGTGCTTCAATCTCCTTACGCTGGGCTTCTAGATCCTCTTTCAAAAGTGTGAATTCATAGCGCTCCGCTTCCTGCTCTTCTTTCAGCTTATTCTCAATCGCAGTTCGGATCTGATCTGGAAGAGAAATATCCCTGATTAGGACAGCGTCAACGGTAACGTTTTCACCGGCAACCGCATCCCTGACCTGAGCAAAAATTGTTTCTTGAAGTTCTGTTCTGCGGCTAGAGTACAGTTCCTCAGGCGTGTATTGCCCTACAATTTCACGCACTGCACTTCTGAGTTCAGGTTGCACCAACTTGCTGTAGTAATCTTGCCCGTACGTCACATGCAGAATTGCAACAGACTCGGCTTCTGGGCGCCAGCGAATCGATGCATCCATCCCGATGGATAGACCATTTGATGACAACGCATCGATGTCCTCAAGCTGCTCCTGAACACGCAAATCATATTTGAACAGCGTGACCCAGGGTGCGTGAATCTGTATCCCCTCACCATATTGTTGATCGAGATCGGTACCACCGAACATGGAATACTTGACGGCTCCTTGACCGGAACCGATGCTGGTGGTCATGCAGCCACCGGCCATCGTGATGATTAGCAGGAATACAAAACCAAGAATTCCACCTCGCATGAGCAAGCGGGTAACGTTTGGAAACTGGGGCTCAGCCATAATCTTATTTAGTTTGTCTTCTATGATGAATATTTTATACCATAATTTGTGCAACGAATCCTGCCGTTCAGAGTTGCGATTTCTGAAGGGTGTTACCGTGAATTCCAATTTTCCATGCTAGGTTTTTGAATAGTCTGACGCCATCCCAACTAGATCTTTTACAGCGCGCTCTAGGACCCACTCGGGTTCTGGAAGAACATGTGTTAGCGCCCTATACCACATTCAAGATTGGGGGACCAGCTGACGCTTTTTACGAAGCTACCTCTGCCGATGAGTTAAGCACCGCAATCCAAGCGGCCCGCAAGGCCGACATTCCCTGTTTCGTTCTGGGGCTCGGCGCCAATATTCTGGTGGGAGACAAAGGCTTCCGAGGTCTGGTCATTCGAAATGCGGCACGCAATATGTCCATGTCACCGGACGGTGTGCTACACGTCGAAAGCGGAGCCATCGTCTGGCCAGATGTCATTCGGTACGCGATTCAATGTCAATTCGCGGGACTGGAGCATTATGCGGGCATTCCATCCACTGTGGGCGGCGCGTTGTGGCAAAACCTTCATTTTCTTTCCCCTGCGCCAAAGCGTGAGCGCACCATGTTTATTGACGAGGTTTTTCTGGATGCCCTGCTGCTCACTCCCGAAAACACCCTCCAACAGGTTAATCACGAATACTTCGGTTTCGGCTACGACCAATCCATTTTACACCATTCGGGTGATATTGTGCTCTCTGCCAGATTCAATCTGGAAAAGGGAGATCAGCAGAACATGAACCGAATTGTAGACGAGAACCTTGCCTGGCGAAAAGAACGCCATCCTCCTCTGGAAACCGAACCTAGCGCGGGCTCCATTTTCCAGAAAATCGAAGGCATCGGTGCTGGTCGCCTGATCGATGAATGCGGGATGAAAGGCGCCCGCCAAGGGGGTATAGAGATTACCCAACGGCATGCCAACATCATGATAAATCGCGGCGGAGGAACCGCTTCGGATGTAATCAAGCTGATCGAGCGAGTCGTAACGACCGTAAAAGATCAAAAAGGCCATATATTGAAGCCTGAGATTGCAATGATAGGTGAATTCTAGAGGTCTCTGGACCAGTAATTGCGCACATTATGATCAATTGGATTATAGGCAGCTGGGCGGTCCTTGAAAAAGACCTCCGACTTGAAATGCGGAGTCGATATGCACTCAACATGCTTCTCATGTTCGTGCTTTCGTCTCTGCTCTTAATGGCGCTTGCTATCGGTCAAAACCCAATCAGTGAGCACATGCAAATCGCCCTTTTGTGGGTGGTAATCATGTTTTCGGCCGCCATCGGGCTAGGGCGCTCTTTCGTAGCCGAGGAAGAACGCGGGACCGTCCTTCTTCTCCAGCTCAACGTGCCCGGAACTCAAGTATTTGCGGGTAAACTGGTCTTCAATTTCCTCTTGCTCTTAGCCGTAGACGGGCTCAGCCTAACGGTATTCAGCCTTCTACTAAATATGCAGATTTTCAATCTGCCTCTGCTAATCACGGCTCTTGTTCTAGGCTCTCTCGGTGTTGCCGGTGCAACCACCTTGCTGGCTGCTATAATTGCCCGAGCAACCAACCGAGGTCCTCTCCTACCGGTC
>DKOG01000009.1 GCA_002469915.1 Bacteroidetes bacterium UBA7368 | reverse complement strand
GGCGGGCGCTGTGAACCTCCATAGGCCACTGCCCCATACCCCCAAGAACGAGCGTTATTCCTAAGTCCCTGCACATTGCAGCCACTTCCTCAGCCTGAGCCTCAAGAATCTCGGTATTTCTGGACGAACGAGAGGCTGAAAGTGCTACCATCGAAACTTCCTTCTTTGCGATAATCGTGCTCAGTTCAGAAACCGGCGTAAAAGAACCCATCCAGATGCTTCTCCAGCCCGCCTCTCTCAAAACGACACGGAGCATGGATAGTCCCAGCGTGTGCAAATCGCCTTCAACACAGGCCAAGAGGCATACTGGATCTTGCGACGTTTCAGGCACCATGTCATATAGATTGGACAACACGCTGGAAAGTTTTTCTGTCGCAATATGTTCTTCTCCAAGACTGATTTCCCCTTCCGCCCAAGCATCGCCCAGCGATTTTACGCCAGCGCCAAGTTCGTCCATAACCCGATACCAAGATCCGAGACGTCCGCGGGAGGACAATAATGCGCCTTGTAATTCAAACGTATTCATTGTCAGCAACGCTTTGAGCCAGGATTCACCTGGATTCTCGGAAGCGGGGGATGATACCTTGCTGCCATTTTTGAGGTAATCAACGAGGTCTGTCTTGACAAATCTACGATGGCCTCCGGGTGTTTTGACTGCCCGTATTTTACCCTCGTCGGCCCAGCGTTTTATGCTGGAAACGCCAACGCCGGCCAGCTTTGCAGCGGAAGTACTTGTCAGGAGCTCTTTCACACCCGCAAAATAAACGAAATGGTCGATTAAAACCGATAAATCGTTCATTCATGGGCGATTTTAATGATTTCTATGAGCGAAACCGCTGTTTTGGACGTTTTTAGCGCTAAAAAACGTCCACGTCTCACTGGGAATTGCTTAGAATTCCTGAAATACGGTGTCCCAGCTGGTCCGTAGCGGACGAATCGAAGGAATGGTGGGTACTGTGATGCGTAAGGTTGCCTGAGGGATTGAATAAAAAAACGTCAACGCTTTGCTCAGAAAGGGGATACGATGCCTGGAATATCCCTCGCCAGTCTAGAAGGACGGGGGTTTTATTAGATCTGCGAATACCTTTTCGGATGAGCGAGCGAATGAGACGAGGGGCCCCTTCTAAATTAGCTACAGCCATGAAAACCATATCGGGATATAAGGGGGACAGGCCAGATTCAAGATAAGCACCTAATTCTGAAGAGAACGTGCTACCCTGTCGATCGGCAACCATCATGACCGTCCATTTGCCATCTAGGTCGGTATGGGACACTTCTTCTCCGAACTGGTCAGCCATTTCGAAATCTGGTATGTGCGTGGATTGTGCCGCGACTGTTCGGCTGGTCCATACGGACATCATCAGTCCCAAGAATAGAAATGAGGCTGCTATACTAGGCCTGAAATGTGGGATAACCGATCTCAAATTCCAATTCGTCTTTTCAATTTCCATCTCTCCAGATCCCGTCATTTGTCCGCTGAACAAGCAAAAGCCTCAACCTGCCTACGGGCAAGTTGAGGCTTTGTTATTCCCTTGAAGAGAAAATACTTAAAACTCAAAAAAGGTGCTTGCAGATCTAGCCTGAAATCAATTTTTCAAACTAGGATGCAGATCCGAGTTAGCGTCGCGAGCGACTACTCGATTGACCACGAGACTTACGTGAGGAGCTATTTTTGGGTTTTGATCGAGATCCGTTTGAGCGTGAGCCATTTGAGCGAGAAGATCCGGACCGGGACCCGTTGGACCTTCCGTTTCCATTCTTCGACCTGCTGGAAGACCGAGCTTCTTGGTCTGGCTCAAAACCTTCCTCACGACGACGTTCAATTTTTGAACCAATCATGCGTTCAGTCGCCCGAACCCATCCGATGTCTTCTCCGGTGACGAAAGTGAAAGCAATGCCTTCTCTTTCTGAGCGACCGGTACGTCCAATGCGATGGGTATAGGCTTCTGGCGTGTTGGGTACGTCGAAGTTAATAACGTGAGATACCTTTTCGACATCGAGTCCACGAGCGGCAATATCCGTAGCGACAAGAATGTCGAACGTTCTTTCCCTAAAACCACGCATGGCGCGGTCTCGCTGGGATTGAGACATATTTCCCTGAAGGGCGGCACTACGATGGCCTGCTTTGCTGAGTTGATCAGCTAAGCGTTTTGCGCGATGCTTCGTGCGGGTGAATATGATGGCTGAGTCAAAATCGTCGCGATCAAGAATGACATGTAGTAAGTCTCTCTTGCGCTTTTCCGGAATGCGGTATAAGGCATGATCGATCGTAGAAACCGGAGCTTTGTCAGCTAGCTCGACGACATGAGGGTCTGAAAGGAGATCCGTTGCCAGGTGTCGAATGTCCTTAGGCATGGTAGCCGAGAACAGTAGATTCTGACGATTCTTAGGTAGCCGACTTAGAATCTTTTTGATATCGGGCAGGAATCCCATGTCAAACATGTGATCCGCCTCATCCAGGATGAGCGTGTCAAGACTATTTAGCTTGAGGTGCCCTTGCTGCATAAGATCTAGAACACGACCTGGACAGCCCACGATCACATCGGGGCGGCGGCGTAAAGAAGAAATTTGATTCCCCATCGACACACCACCATAAATGGTCATTCCTGTGACGTCGGTGTATTGGGAAAAGGTTTGGAACTCTTCAGCAATCTGATTGGCTAGTTCTCGAGTTGGAGCCAGGACTAAGACACGAGATTCGCGTGTCGTCTGGTTCATAATGTGATGAATGACGGGAAGCGCAAAGGCGGCCGTCTTTCCGGTGCCCGTTTGGGCAAGACCTAACACATCTCTTCCTTCGAGAATGGCAGGAATGGATTCGGCCTGAATAGGACGAGGGTTTTCATAACCTGCTGCGCGTACGCCGCGCATAAGGTTCTTGTGCAAACCGAACGGAGTAAACCCGTTCGGGTCGTTTGAATTAGGAGTAGACATAACAATGAATTGAGGTCGCGCGTGGTCAGAATACTTCTGATCCGTTAGAACATGGGTGTTCGAAGCGACGAATACTGCCCGCCCGTACAACAGTGATGGGGGGAGAAAAAATGCGACTCGACCTCGCTAATGTGTAGAGGTCCTGCTGTTTGCCTTAGAAGGCGAAGTGCCGAATTGAGGCGCTAGAATGCAACTCGAAAGGTTAATGTTCCCCGGCAACACGTAGCTGAGGGTCTGGGCATCTGAATAGGACGCTAAAATTGGAGCCATTTTAATAGAATAGAAAAAACCCCAACCCATTGCGTAGCAATAGATTGGGGTTTTAACATGTACCTCGGGGGGGAATCGAACCCCCACACCCGTAAGGATATACGATTTTGAGTCGCATGCGTCTACCAGTTCCGCCACCGAGGCAGGTAGATCGACTAGTTAAACTAGTCCGGGCGGCAATGTTACCCTATCCGCAGTTTTAAAGCAAAGCCTTTGGCCTGTTTCACAAGAAAACCAAAGGAGAGAACTTTAGAGTTTAAGCTGGGGCGGGACTTCTTTGAGCCACCCCAGATATTGTACGCTCCAAAAACCGATGCAAATAGCTTCTGCGGCGTCATGGCGTAGGGAGGTGGGGCGCTTCGCGCCCGACCATTCAATGATTTTCCGAGCTAATGTATCAGCGTGATACTTGGCTTCCACGCCATGACGCCGCTGTCTATTCAACAAGAGCTCTTTGCGCCAACGCTCAGCACCTATCTGAATCAAGCGCAAGCCTCGACGCTCGATTTCCTGCGTCCACGGTGTGGCATGTTCTCCACCACCTTCAACAGTCACTACCGAGATGGGCGCTGCTTCATTGAGCACGGAATATGCGGCCTTCTTGAGGCGGCTTCTGTTGCCGTAGTTTCGCGAACGGTACCAGATGAGCTTACCGTCCCTACCGAAGACGGCCAGACCGGCTCGCAGTCCCATATCAATTGCGAGTAATCGCTCTTCAGTGGGCTCAGACACCGAATTGGGACAAGTGATGGTTCAGATGTTTGAAGGCAGCCCAGCCTCGTTCTTCAGCCGATAGGCGGCCGAAAATAGGATGTTTGAGTTCCGATTTTCCCAGAGCCCGAAAAGACCGAATAGAATCACTGAGGCGATCTTTTTGCGTCTCAAAGTCCTCTGAATCCGTCATTTTATACTGCGGATGGGTTCGGAGATTACGTTTGTAGGGCTTCGTGTCGACCACAAGACGTTTAATTAAAGGTCCGATTAAACGAAAGAGGAAAGGCGTGCCTTTTAGGGGCTTACCATTCATCACATCCTGTACTTCGGCCGCGTGGGCCAACATCTGGGCAACGCTCATTTGGCCCCATTCAGGAGTTGATGCGGCGGTCAATTGGTGTATTCGAGCTACGATTTCTTCGAAGGTAGCTTCATCGTACAAGTCTTTGCGTTCCATGAAAGGCTAGTTGCTAGATATGAGAATCAGGTCTTCTTGCGGCGGCGTGAGCCATTCGGCACCTGTTTCGGTAATGACCGCCATTTCTTCAACAGAAAGTGTCTTGGTGGTCGAATCGGTCAGCTGCCAGGAGTGAAATCCGTCAAAGGCGAACGTCATGCCCGGTTTCAGAATCTGGGTAGGTGAGACCCTGAGTTCTTGTCCTAATCGGCCACCGCTGAGTCCAGGCCCGCTGTCGTGCGCCCAGTATCCTACTGGATGTCCTGTACCCCACATAACTGGTATGCTTCCATTTTCTTCCAGTAGCACGCGTTGAGCCCGGTCCACTTCATTTCCGGTGGCTCCCGGTTTCATGGCTGCAAATGCAGCGCGGTTTCCTGCTCTTGCAGCCTCCCATTTAGCAAGGTCATCAGCAGGAGGCTCCGTTTCGCCGGGCGCTAGCACATAGGCAAAGCGCTGAATGTCCGTTACCCATCGATCGTAAACGCGGATACCAAAGTCGGTCTGAATGAAATCACCAGGTTGAATCACGCGTGCGGTAGGGTGGGAATGCCCTCGATCTTTACCTGAGTTAACGGCTGGATTTTGCTCTGCTGCCCAACCATCACCTACACCCATCTCCGCCATCTTGGCTTCGAGGAAGTCAGCAATATCTCGATCAGTCGTTTCGCCTGGAATGGCGGCGGCGTACGCTTCCACCTCCCAGCGAGCGGTGATCTCAGCAGCTTGACGCATGATCTCTACTTCAGCCGGGATCTTAACCGAGAGCCAAGAGCGAATCATGGGTTCAGCAGAAATCATCCGGTTGGTCCAAACGGGATCTACCCCATTGATCATGGACGTGTACTGCGTATGCGATAACCCATCGGCAATGGGTGTACGGCCCGTATTGATGGCAATCTTTGAGGGCTGAAAGCGTTCGAATTGGGCCTGCACGCTTCCCCAAAGACCAACACCTCGTGCAATCTCAATCACTTCATCCATTATTTCCGTTTCAGCTAGAGAAGTGGCTTCTCCGGATGGGGAAATCGCGATTGAAGTCAAGGCTCCTTCTTGGAGAAAGAACATGAACGCTGCTGATCCACCTGCATTTTCACATCCAACATGGCTAGCCAACGGGTCATTGTTGTTTTCCCGGCAGATAACCATCCATGCATCCATCTCGTGATCGCCCATGGCGGCGGGGAGAAGCGTCTCAATGCGCTCGGTGCGGATCTCGGGCCAAGGATTGCCGGTG
>DKOG01000040.1:3788-3955 GCA_002469915.1 Bacteroidetes bacterium UBA7368 | reverse complement strand
AGAAGAGTGTAGTATTCCTTGGAATTTTAGTCCCGTCTTGGATCTGGGCCGACACCCGATGTGGTCTAGGTTTTCAGAGACCTTTGGGGAGGATTCGTTTCTGGCATCAGAACTGGGAAGGCAGTCCATTTACGGATTACAGGATGGTCCGTCCTCGGTATCGGCTT
>DKOG01000040.1:0-3759 GCA_002469915.1 Bacteroidetes bacterium UBA7368 | reverse complement strand
CAAACATTTTATTGGTTACGGGCAAGGCTTCACGGGGCGGGATCGCACGCAGGCCTGGATTCCCGATCGTGAGTTGAGGGAGCTCTATTTGCCGCCATTCCGAGCTGCTGTCCAAGCAGGTGTAATGTCTGTTATGGTTAACTCGGGCGAAGTAAATGGGGTACCCGTACATGCTGATCCAGTATTACTTACCCAGTTGTTACGAGTTGAACTTGGGTTTGAGGGAGTCATTGTCACCGATTGGGAGGATGTTGGCAAGCTACATACCATTCACCGGGTTGCAGATTCCGAAAAAGAAGCAACCTATCTGGCTATTCAGGCCGGAATTGATATGAGTATGGTTCCGTTTTCAGCAGATTTTGCTGGGTACCTTGTCGAATTGGTTCACGAGGGACGCATATCCGAATCAAGATTAGATGCTTCAGTGACCCGCATACTCGAGATGAAAACTCGATTGGGATTATTTCAGCAGCAGAAGAAACCGATCGCTCCGCAAAATGGTGCGTTGTCCAAATCTGGTGCCAACTTGTCTCTTGAGGCCGCGCAGCAATCGATGGTGTTACTGGAAAACAGGGCCAGCACACTTCCCATTCAGTCTGCATCTCGGATGTTTATCGCAGGAGGCGCAGCAGATTCTCTTGCACAGATCCATGGTTCATGGACATATACATGGCAAGGAAACGACGAATCAGTGTATCCGGATCAACTGCAAACAGTTCGTAGTGTGATGAATCGTCGATTTACTTGTGTAGAGACGGCAAACAAGGCAGATTACATCCTTTACTGTCTTGGTGAGCCTCCTTCCGTTGAAAAGCCGGGAGACATCGATGCGTTGAATTGGGGCGCTTCTCAGGTCTCTGAATTAGTGAGCTATCTGGAATCAGGAGTTCCAGTCGTTCTGGTATTGTTTACCGGTCGTCCACTACTTGTTTCGGCGTTTGAGTCGAACTGTGCGGCTATTATCTGGGCCGGCCAACCAGGACCCAAGGCAGGCTCAGCCCTCGCCGATATTGTGTCTGGATCCATTTCTCCGAGTGGCAGGTTACCATTTACGTATCCAAGGCACCCTGCAATATTCCATACTTATGACCACAAGTGGTCGGACAGGGTAGGAGATGACTATGGCCTCGGAAGAGATTACACCATGGATGGGTTTAACCCCCAGTGGCAATTTGGACACGGAGAAAGCTATGCAGATATCCGATATACTGACTTGCTCGCTGTGGAGCAGGACGGATCTTGGGAAGTTTCCGTTCGAATTCACAATCAGTCCACTTTTCCTGTTCGGGAAAATGTTCTGCTCTTCATTTCAGACACTTTTGCGAGCATCACACCTGTTGTTAAGCGGCTTAAGGGGTTTCAGTCCATAGAGTTAATGCCCAATGAGGCACAGTCCGTTTCATTTCAATTACCGATTGATGCTTTTGGGTTTGTGGATGTAAACCACAAACTGGTAGTTGAAAAGGGAGAATTTGTGATTCGTGTTGGTCATTTGCACCAAGCTATTGTCCTAAAGGAGACTTTTGCCCTTGATCAGAAGCCCGTAAAGGCATACCTTATTTGAGTTTCATGAAAACCTTTTCACAAATCGGCTTTCTAATTCTAGTTAGTTGATATTCAAAAGGTTTCAACCCCGTTTTCTCACCTTGTTGAATGCCAATTTTGACGAGGCTTGACTATATCACCTTTACTGGAGGTCCACATGATCGCACGCGTTACCACTTTTGGTCGTATGCTTTTTGCCTTAACCGCTTTTGTTTTGCTTTTGCCGTTTTTCCATACGGCGAATGCTCAAGCGCCAGACCTGGGCGAAGAGTTTATTATTTTTGTTGAGGGCACAAACGTATTGCTTCCCTCATTTGATGGCACAGCCGTAACGGATCCAATGGATCCCAATAACATGGTTGCTCGTTTTCAGCATGGCGGTTGGGCCGCCCCAGGATTTCGTTGGGATTCTGAGGTGGGTGCAGACATGAGCTCCATGGTTGGCGCTACTGTCGCAGATGGCGGTGCATCACTTTTTCTGAAGCTGTTAGTTGATCCTTCGATGGCGGGTCAAACAGGATGTGGCACGACCACGTTCGACTGTTTGGCTATTACGTTATTTGATAAAGTGCTCGGTACAGAAGTTACTGACAACCGTGAAGGGC
Source organism: Bacteroidetes bacterium UBA7368 (assembly GCA_002469915.1). GTDB lineage: Bacteria > Bacteroidota > Rhodothermia > Rhodothermales > UBA10348 > UBA10348. Next base: position 1,609 of record DKOG01000040.1, on the reverse strand, counting down.
GTCTCAAGTGGTTTATTCCAGACGACCTTCGTGATGGTAACTGGCATAGCATCGAAATCCCGCTGCCTCCAAGCACGGGCGCTGCACAGGATTCAGCTCAGGCTGGTAAAAATGTAGATGGAACTGCATTAGCTACTCCTCTTTCGCCACTCGCAATGCATTGGGAGTATGTTGGTGGATGGTCAGGTTACGGCTGGGGCGGAACAGCAGGAACACCTCAAGGTGCTTCTGACCCAAATTGGCAGGAGTTTGAGTGGGATGCTGTTCGTGGCATTACCGTTCACTTTGACTGGAATGGCGAAGGCTCAGACGTCCTCATGGATGACGTCTACATCGGTTCATCGAGCACAGACTTGGGCTCAGCAGTGTCTGCTCCTGCAGCCATGTCTGGTGTTACCTTTGGAACGAACGCCGCTTCGAACGTCGTCTCTTGGGCCCATAACCCAGATTTCGGTGGCTACAATGTCTATCTAGATGAGGCTGCGATTACTCAGGCAAGAATTGATGCATCTGACGTCTCCATATTTGCTACGGTCCCCTTTAATGCGGCTGACTTTAGTGTAACGCACGACTTTCAAATTCCACACGGATCCCTGCTTCCGTTGGACATCTACTACGCCGTCGCTTCTACTAATCTCTTTGGAGTTGCCAATTCAGACGTGAGCAACAGCTCAGGTGTTGTATCCAACACTGAGATGAGCGAACAGGCCTATATCATTGAAATTGACGACGCGAACGCTGATGCCATTTTTAATGCGGTTGCATCAGAAACAGTATCAGATGACGCTTTCCCAGCGAAAACAATTCCCTTCATGGTAGATTCCTCTCATTGGAGTGCGAGTGAGGGAGCCCTGCCGGATAACAATACAGACGTTTCTGGTACATTCAAGGTTGGGTTTAATCGCTCATTCAATGAGCTTTACATCTACGGCGAAGTCACCGATGACGTATTGGGCTTACAGCCTGGAACGACTGCCGACAACATTGGCGGTACCGGTTGGGGATTCGACTCTGTTGAGTTGGGATGGGGAGCATATGATGTGAGAAATGCTAGTGGTTCACTTCTCGCAGGTGCGCCACAGCAGAGCTTCCAGCGCGAAGCTACACCTGATTACCAGATGAGAATTTCTTGGTTGGGTGATGAAGCAGCGTTAGATCCGGGCAACACCAGTACATTTATCACCACTGGAACGGGTGAAACGGGTGAAGGCGAATCAGTTGGTGGTCGTACTGTTATGGCTCTTCTCGAAGATGGAGCAGGTGCAAACATCGGCTACAAATTCCTAACGGTTTATAACTTCGCTGATTTCAGATTCTCGGGTAATGCAACTGATGTTCCGTTTACGCCTCCATCTGTGGACGACCTAGCGTTGGTTCCTTTCAACATTGCCATTAATGATAATGACGATGCTGCATCCACCGCTGCTGACCGTGAACGTCAGGTTCAGTGGTCAACGAAGCCGACGGCGAACAATGCTTGGTGGAACACTCCATCACAGTGGATGACCGTTGCAATGGTTGGGACTTCTGTCACCGCTACAGCGAATGAAGAAGAAGTTCTTCCTGGAGAATTTGCATTACAGCAAAATTATCCAAACCCATTCAACCC
>DKOG01000123.1 GCA_002469915.1 Bacteroidetes bacterium UBA7368 | reverse complement strand
ATGGTGTTAGGCCACCATTCCGTGACCGACGAATCGTTCTTCGTAATGGCCCCGTGCATGACTGGGCATTTGCCGGAACCATTTTCTACGGATGAACTCATATTTGCGCTCCTTTCGATAAAGATTTTGGGTCGCTCAATTTATGAAAGGAGAGCCCCTTTCTAACGTCAATCTATTCTGAAATTCCTGTAAAATGGGCTATTCATTTAGAATCAATGTAGCCGTCCATTGAACTCCTAACTCACTTAATGGGAATCCAAATCTCTTCCCTAGCCTGGGGGTCTGAAGGCGAATATCCTTCCTCTAAAAGCTCAAAATGCTCTCTCGAATCTATTTGAAACCCTGAAGATGGTAGCCATACCTGAAAAATATGCTTCATAGTCTCCCCAAAAGCAGATGCTGGACCATGATGAATGAACACCGCATACTTCCCGCCCGACAAATCATAAGACACCATTCCATCCGGCAAGGCATCGACCTCTGATACCTCGACTACTGCCCACTTCCGAAATATGCTGGTTGGAGTAATGTTGCCTGCACTTTCTGCAGGATACACTTGCATGGACATGTAATGCGTACCAACACGGTGTGGCACCGCATTCCGAAAGGGCATGAACGCTTTCCAAAGTTCGGCTGTTTGATCTTTGAGAAAACTCATTTCCAGGCTTCTCCCAACGAGTAATTTGGAAGGCAGTATTTCGATTCTTGGTGGGTTCAAAGTGATTGGGGTTGATAACAAAAGGCGATCTTCCTAGTCATTACTAAATCACGTTGCGGATCATCACCAAGCATAAATATGTGCTCGCCTATTTCCTCGAAGCCATTTCTTTCATAAAAGGTAATTGCCTTTTCATTGTACTCCGAAACGCCCAACCAAATCAGCGCTGAATTTTTGCGTTCGGCAGATTTGACTGCTTGATCAAGCAACTGTGCGCCTAGCCCCTTTCCTTGATGAGACGCGTCAACATAGATACGCCAAAGCTCGTAATCTGAGTCTGCCCCCTGAGAAATAGGACACTTCTTCGATCTGAGTTGCATGAACCCAACGAGATCGGCTCCTTTTTCCAGTATCCACGTCTCCATATTTACATCGTTGATCTCCGAAAGCTGTTTATCTGGAGAGAACGATGTGCTTAGATACAACGCCATATTCTCTCGGGTGCTATGGCGCTCATACGTCTGACGAAACGTTTGCACCGCCAACTTGGCTAATCGGTACTCATCACTAGGGATCGCACGTCTAATCATTGGCAAGGTGTGGTACTCTCGTTTGTTCAATAATAGTTTAATCCTCTGGGCACCAACACAAAATACGGTGCACCATCTTACTTTAGGTTAACCGATCAGCGAATCGAGCCTGAGATCTGCCTTGCTACTTTCTCGGCGATGAGCACATATCCCTCGTTCGTGAAGTGGACGTTTCCTGGAGAAACGAAAAGATCGGCAGAAAATTGATCTGTTTGACTATGAAGGTCATTGACTACAATGTCGTGCTTCTTCATAACCTTAGCGGCAACCTCATTGTAGCGTGTATCGTCGCCCACAATTCGCCCCGCCTCACCTTCCGGGACTACCGTGGTATTCGCCCAAATCAGAACGGCATTGGTTTCCTTCAGGCGCAAGACTAATTGCTCCAGATTCCGCTCATACTGGTCTAGCGTTGTTGTAATCGTTCCATTAATCTTGTCTCTATTGCCCTGTTGTATCGAATCCGGATGTCGATAACATAAATCCCATAATCCCCAGTTGAAGTGGATCAAATCCCATTGGGTCTCTCCTAGCCATTCGGCGAGCATAGCTAGGCCTGTACCGGTGTGCTGCGCATTGCCGGGATGATGGAAGACTACCGCTTCGGCTTCTAACAGGCGAGAAACGTGCGGTGTATATCCAAGTGAGATCGAGTCGCCGATTATTAACACTTTAGGCAGTTCCCGTTCTTGCATTCTATTCTCTTCATGGATCTGTTGTGGTAAAAACACCATCAGAACTACCGCAAACGCTACGCTTTTCATAATGTCGGGGTGTCGGGGTCAAACAAGACAGTCGATCCAATCGAGAGCCATGTGGATCAGAAGTCCAAGGCCGATAAGATGAAGTATATACGATGCTGGTTGCCAGTCTGCGCCGTCTGTCCTCTGTTTCAGAACAACGGGGATAAGAAAAAGAGCGGTGTAGATCACAATCGCCCAGGTCGAATGCAACGGGTGGAAACCAATGGAACACCGATTAGGGTCATAAATCGGATTAGCCAAAAGATGGTCAACATCGACAAGCATGGTCGCAATCATGATAATTGTTGCCTTTCGCCACTGCCCACGGTAAAACACAGCGGCAATGAGCAACGGGACCAAGAAGTGCAGGACGATATGCATCATTTTTGCGTAGACCTAAAAGTCAGCGTGTCTCCAACTCGTACTATTCCTTCGCCGACCACGGTGGCGGTGATGCCTCCGTGTCCACGAACGGCATTATACCCCCCAGGACCTAGGTTTTTTTCCATCTTGCTACAAGGATGACACAGTCCGGTGTAACGGAGGTGCGTACTGCCCACCTGAAAGGTTTTATCTTTCAGAGCAAGCAGATTAATCCCAGAAACGACAATATTGCGCCGCAGTAAGGAAGGATGAACCTCAGGGCGGTGAAGCAATGATGCGATCGCAGAAAGGTGTTCTGCCTGGATAAGCGTCACTTGCCGTTTGCTGCCAGCACCACCGCTAAAACGATCACCATCCAGTCCATTCTCGATAGAGACCCTTACTTCGGCAAGCTCATTTATGGGTACGTTTCGTTCAGGTCTAACTCCAATCCACTCGACCCTTCCCTCTTGGGGAAGCGTCTGTAACAACTGCTTTAGCGGACTTAACTCCTTCATGCTATTTGCCAGCCAGTTCTCGTAACGCTCCAACTATCTTCTCTAGATCTGCAGGCAAGTTATACAGCGCAGGCGTAACCCGAATGCAGTCCCCACCAGCTACTCCAGTTCGTGCAACCGTGAAAATGCCGTAGGTATCGACCAATTGCTGCACGAGTTCACGGTTTTCGGATCCTTCGCCTCGACCGTTCAGACGAAAACTGGTAATAGCACCAACCAGTTCGTCGTCGTCAGGCGTCAAAATGTCTACGCCGTCAATGGTACGAGCTTCGCTTACCCACAAGTCTCGGAGATATCGAACGCGGGCAAACTTGTTTTCCCAACCGACCGACTCTTGAAAGTCGAGTGCGTCTGGGATCGAAAGGATCGTGGCGAAATTCATCGTGCCCGTGTGTAACCGACTTTGGATCGATTCTAAACTTCCTGGATCACCGTGGGCCCGGTCTATACCGCTTAAACCCGACTCTCGGATATACATGGCGCCAACACCTAGCGGTGCACCGATCCATTTATGCAGATTCAAGCCTACATAGTCTGCTCCAAATCCAGCCAAATCCAGCGGAACGTGTCCCCAGGAGTGGGCGGCATCTACGATTACGTCGATGCCGCGCGAGCGTGCGAGCGCGGTAATCTCACGAACCGGATGGATCAGCCCCGTCTTGTTATTGGCATGAGTCAGTAGTAGCAGTCTCGTTTTCGGGTGGGCATTCAGAGAATCGGTGTAGGTCTGGATGACCTGCTCGCGTGAAACCACAGGCTCTGGGATAACGAGTGTCGCGACCTTGGCTCCGCGACGTGAAGCCAATTCACTCATAGCCTGCTGCATCGCGGGATAGTCTAAATCGGCGTACATAACCGTCTCACCAGGTTCAAGCCGGTTATACTGACTAATCAACGCTTGCAGCGCCTCAGTTGCATTTCGAGAGAAGGCGATCTCGCCAGGTGATACGCCCAGTGTGGATGCAATGCGTTCTCCAATTGCGCTAGCCTCTTGGTCGAAACGCGTGCGAGCGTAAAACGAGCTTTCTCGATTCACACGGTCAGTATGGCGATGGAACGCTTCCAGAACGGGCCGCGCCATCATTCCCCAATAGCCGCCTTCCAGATTGGTGACTTCGGTTGACACCTCGTACTGAGCTGCAACCTCCTCCCAGTACCCTTCATTGCGAACGACCGAGCTAACCGGATCAAACTGTTTGAGAGGCATCTTGGGAAACGCTCGCGAAGAAGTCGGCAAAGCGAAAGCGGCAGATGCAAAGCCTGCACGTCGGAGAAACTGGCGGCGAGTGGACATAGGTAGTGGGAAAGGTGGATGGCCTGGATTCAATCGGGATAGCTCCCAATCTCCCCTACAGCTAGCTACGGGTCAAGTCATCGAACAAGATTGGGGCAGACCTCAAATTTATCCAGAGTGAAACAAACCTAAAATCGTCCGTAGTATATGTTTCACTTTAGACAACGTGATTAACGGCAGCGCCATTAGTCACCTCTCACAGAACACTGAGCTCACGCATATGAAATTGCTGACCCGTCCAGAAGAATACGTTATGCTTGCGATCTGGAAACTGCAAAACGATGCGTATAGCATACCCATCAGAGAGCAGGTCTCTAAAAGTACGGGATATGAATGGTCACTCAGTTCTGTCTTTACGCCAATAAATAGATTGTCCAAAAAGTGGTTAGTGACATCCATTCTCACGAAGCCGAAAGCCCAACGTGGCGGGCGCCATAAACGAGTCTATCAGCTCACGCCTGAGGGAAGACAAGCTTTGATACATATTCGAACGGTAGAAGAATCGATGTGGTCTGGAGTTAAAGGTTTGGCACTGATTGGAGGTTTAAAATGAGTCTACATTCAGAAGATGGCCGTCCTGATTGTCGTCCGCCAATCATATCGGCATGGATTTTAAGCTGGTTAGTATCTGATCATTTCAATACGCATGCTGGTGATTTTGAGGAGTTCTTCAATGAACTTGCAGAAGAAAAAGGAGTGCAGAAAGCGCGTTGGTGGTACCGAGGCCAGGTACTGCGACTCATCCCGGACCAACTCCTTGAAAAGGCCTATTGGGGTTTACTCATGTTCAAGAGCTATCTCCTCGTTGGGATACGAAACCTAGCAAATAACAAAGTACCCGCTTCCATCAATATCGTCGGTCTTTCTGCTGCAATTGGCAGCTCCATCGCATTGTTTTTATTTCTTTATGCACTGAATACACGAGACAATTTTCACGAAAATGTGGACAATGTATTTCTGATTGGGCATACGACGGATGCCATGGAAACATTGCCCGGAATGAAGCAAAAGTGGGGCACATCTCCTGTTCCAATGGGACCTACGCTGGTTGCAGATTACCCGCAAATCAATAAAGCAGTTCGGTATACCGAGCAAGGCGTGATGGTAAGGGCGAAACGTATTGCGTTTCGAGAACGCATTTCATTCGCCGACCCCGGCTTTTTTGAGATGTTCTCCTTCCCGTTGGCCAGCGGAGACCCCTCCGTTTTAGAAAACCCGTCAGCGGTCATTATCAGCTCAAGAATGGCCACTAAATATTTTGGTGACGAAGATCCGCTAGGTAGTGAACTCATGATTCGATTCCGAAATGGAAACGAGGAAATGTTGGAAGTGGGCGCTGTTGCCGAAGTCTTTCCTATTGGCGCAGGGTTTTCATTCGATTTCTTGGTCGGTTATGAAAAGCGCCTTGATGTGGACCTAGATAATTTGGACGATTGGAATGCACTCACCGCTACTTTTTTTGGACTTCAATGATCCATCGGATGCACCGTTTATTGCCTCGAAATTGGATGCCATGATCCGCCCACCAGAGATTGGGAATGAGTCCAGTCAGGTTCTATCCTTTTTTCTGGATAGCGTGCGCAATCCGAACTGGTTTACGGCTTTTCTCATTAAGAACCGGGCACTTCAAGCACCTCGCATTATAGAAACAGCCATGTTCGGTGTTCTAGCACTTTTGATGCTTCTCGTATCGTGCTTCAACTACATCACGATTGCACTGGGATCTGCCTCAAGGAGACTGAGGGAAATTGGAATTAGAAAAACGACAGGAGCTGAGAAAAATCAGCTAGTCCTCCAGTTTATGACAGAGAACTTACTGATTTGTCTCGTGGCGCTAGTAGGCGGCATCATATTCGCATGGGGATTCACCATTCCCTTTATGAACAGTATGGTGCACACCAGTTTTGAAATCCAACCCGGCTATCTCGGCAATGGAGCCTTTTGGGTCTTCTTGATCGGCCTTCTGGTTACGATTGGCGTTCTTTCAGGCTCTTACCACGCTTTTTATGTGTCATCTTTTCAACCCGTTGAGATACTTCGCGGAAGTCGAAAGTTGGGCGAAAAGAAAAGTCTGACACGTGCACTAACTACTATTCAGTTTATTCTGACCATTATCACCATCAGTTTTGCAACATTTGCATCATCTATCGACGAAAAACTGACAGCTGGAGATTGGGGATATGAGCCAGATAACATCCTAGTTCTTCCCGTAATTAATCGAGAGCACTTTACCCAGCTCAAGCACGAAGCCTCCCAGTTGGCCAATGTGGAAATGGTGGCTGGTGCAAGAGACCACGTGGGCGCCAACCGCGTTCGCTTATCTGTGATGGTTGAAGGAGTAGAAAAGAAAAGCTACTACTACGGCGTAGGCCCTGACTACCTAGACACCATCGGTCTTGAGGTCATGGAAGGACGTCTCTTTTCTGAGGCTCATACAGCAGATGATTCTTCATCGGTAGTGATCAATCAGACGTTTGCTAAACAGATGGGATGGGAAATCTCACTTGGCCAGACCATTCGCATCGATGACCACAATTATTCGGTCGTTGGAGTGATTGAAGACTTTCTTCTCCAACCGTTCGCCGGAATGGAAGAGCCTGTTATTTTTGCCGTCGCCAGCGCGGACGTATTTAACAGTTTGGCTGTTCGTGTTATGGATGAGATGTCATTGACAGCCGTCGCATCATTGAAAGGTATATGGCAAACCAACTTCCCTGAAGTTGAGTTTTCCTACTATCCGCAAACAGAAGTATTTCAAGCGGACTCATTAAAAGGATTGTCCGTATTCATGGGGTATATCGCGATATTTGCTCTCCTCATTTCATGCATGGGATTGTTCGGAATGGCTTCTCAGAAAGCCGCTCAGCGCATGAAAGAAGTAGGAATACGAAAATCAATGGGAGCGTCAGCCTCACACTTGATATACATAGTGAATCGGGAGTTTTTGGTAATGCTCGGAATAGCTACCGCCATCGCCACGCCCCTCTGCTATTTCACTTTCAGCAATACATTTCTGAGATATGCAGCTGTGGACGTCCCTCAAAGTATGGCGCCATACATCGTAGCCAATATCTTGGTTTTCGGTGTTGCTGCCATCTCGCTTTCATTGCAGTCGATAAAGCTAATAAAAATCATTCCAGCCCATGTATTGAGAGTTGATTAGCGGCGCGGCAAGGTGTTTTTTTTTGCACAAGAACGCATGGCAGGACTAGGATGAAATGGCCGTGCATTTCGACGCGAATTGCTCTTAAGCAACACTGTAGTTGTACTTTCTAAGGAGATCCAAAAGGTGACCACGCGTGGAAGTAGCAAAAGCCCTACCCTTCTCTGAAATCACGCACGAATGGGCCATGGAGACATCCATGAGTGCGCGTAATCTGGCCACGTACGGCGAACGTAATGCCACCGCGCCACGAACTACTGTTTAAACGATCATCTAGAGTAAAAAAATGAATATCAAGATACTTGGACCCGGTTGTTCAAATTGTCGGGTACTATTCCAAAACACTCAGGAAGCATTAAAGAGCCTCGAGATGAGTGCGGACCTAGAAAAAGTTGAAGATTACGCTCAAATGATGAGCTACGGTATTCTTGGGACACCGGGTCTCGTAATCGATGAGGTCCTAGTCTCATCGGGGCGCGTGAACACGGTGAAAGAAATCTCAGACCTTCTCCAGAAGAAGTAGTGAGATAGGTCCAGACAGGTAAACAAGAACGTCACATGCTTGAACAGTTAACAGATTGGCTCGTCTTTAATGTCTTCGGATTCGAAGCCGACTTAGCCTTCGCCGGAGTCCTACATTTCTTCATCTATGAGGCCGTTAAAATTGGTCTCCTGCTGCTTTTAGTGACTCATTTAATGGGGGCCATAAATCTGTTTTTCCCTATTGAAAAGGTCAGGAAGCTCATTTCTTCCGGCAAGCTGAGAGGATTTGAATATCCCGCTGCTTCCCTATTCGGAGCCGTTACGCCATTCTGCTCGTGTTCTTCCATCCCTCTTTTCATCGGCTTTCTTCAAGGGGGGATCCCGATTGGCGTCACGTTTT
>DKOG01000097.1 GCA_002469915.1 Bacteroidetes bacterium UBA7368 | reverse complement strand
TTTTCCAATAAGCTTATGATGGGTCACTTGTACCCTGACTCCTGAACCCCGTCCAACATCCAGTACTTCTGTCACACTTTCTAGTAGGTGACCTCCTTCGTCACGGATATGACTGATATACATTCCACCGTATTCTGCTACGGGCTTTGACAACTCGATCAATTCGCCAACATCAGCAAATGCTCCCGGAGTGTATTCCAAGCCAGAGGAAAGGCCGAATGCGCCTGACTCCATAGCTCGACGGACGATTGACGTCATTTCTTCCATTTCATCCGATTCCGCAACGCGGTCATCCTGACCAACCACTGCGCCCCGGACTGATCCGTGTCCAACGAAAACCCCGATGTTTATAGCAGGGGGGTTCGCGTCTAGATGGTGTAAAAAGCCATCAATATCCAGCATCGAGGACCCATCCTGTCCACCCATGGCTGTTGTTACGCCTTGTCGCACATAGTTCTCTGCGTTGGGATTTCGTACAACGGAGCTCCCTTCGATGCTACTTCCCGTTGCGTGCGAATGGATGTCAATAAATCCGGGAGCGACGATCATTCCGGTGGCGTCTACTCGCGTTCCAGCGGCAATTTCGCTCAAGTCCCCCACTTGATCAATGCGACCGTCTCGAATGCCTACATCCGCTGCAAACCGATCTTTCCCGGACCCGTCTACAACGGACCCGTTTTCGATAATAACGTCTAGATCGGGGGAGGCACATCCGACGAGGAAGGCCAAAAACAGTAGTACTTTTTTCATTGTTTTTATTCTCCTCGTAGAACGGCTCTGCCAGGTAAAGCGCCTGTATGCTGGCCGTCATTTAGCACCTGCACACCATTTACAAACACGTGGGACATCCCCGTGGAAAGTTGGTGGGGTTCTTGAAACGTGGCATGGTCCTGAATCTGTGCGGGATCAAATACAGTGATATCTGCGAAGTGCCCCACTTTTAGGCGACCTCTTTTGGAGAGGCGTAGGTTTTCGGCCGGAAAGGAAGTCAATTTCCTGACGGCTTCTTGCAACGAAATCACTCCTTCATCTCGGACATATTTAGCGAGGAGTCTTGCGAAATTCCCATACGCCCTTGGGTGCGGGTTGTTGTTCAGGTTTTCGCCCTCTGGCGCCATGGATCCCGCATCCGAATCGAATGCCATCCACGGTAATGCGATTTGTTTGCGCAGGTTTTCTTCCGACATCAGAAAGTAAACCGTTCCAACTCGGGTAGAATCAGATATAACCAGGTCGATGGCCACATCTTCAGGGGTCGTGTCTCGTTCAGCCGCGATTTCTGCTAGGGTTTTACCAATCAGGTATCGCAGAGAATCCTGTTTAAAACTAACGACCATGATTCCTTCCGGTCCGGCGCCTAACCCTAGGTTTTCCCACTCGTTTGTAGGGGTTCTCATTTCTTGCAAGACGTTGGCTCGGATGTCGGGATCCATAAGTCGCTCACGCCACGCTCCAAATCCACCTTCCTGAACCCATGGGGGCATGTGTGCGTCGAGTCCCGTGGCTCCGGCGACATAGGTGTACATGTCGGCTGTAATGTGAAGTCCGGAAGCCCGTGCTTTCTCGATGCGGGCTATGGCTAGATCCATTTTGTGCCAGTTGGATTCGCCCCCAGCTTTAAGGTGGTATACCTCAGCCCGTATTCCGGCTTCGCGCGAAATGGTGATTAGTTCTTCAAGCGCTTCTAGCAGTTGGTTGCCTTCAGAACGCATATGAGAGATATACATTCCGTCATACTCCGCAGCTACCCGCGACAGTTCAATGAGCTCTTGCGTGCTTGCATAAAAGGCTGGAGCATAAATAAGGGAAGTACCGATTCCCATAGCTCCTTCTTCCATGGCTTGTCGCACGAGAGCTTTCATACGTTGCAATTCATCATTTGTCGGAGCCCTGTCTTCATATCCGACTTCATGAACGCGCACCGTTGTAGCACCAATGAAAGAGGCTACATTGGTTGATATGCCTTGGGTCTCGAGTACATCCAAAAATTCTCTGAGCGTGGTCCATTCTGGACGGTTGTTTGCAGCATACTCACTGGATTTCATCTCCTCGGTCAAAGGCCCTTCAGACCATCCTTCTCCAAAGACCTCTAGTGTAACACCTTGCACAATATCTCCCATGGACCGTCCGTCCTTCATGAGATCCCCAGGTGCCCAGCTAAGCATGTTAATGAAGCCGGGAGTGATAGCTTTTCCTTCAGCATCAAGTTCGATACTACCTGAGAAGGCAGTGAGGTCACCGATTGCCGCGATCGTATCGGCATTGATTCCAATATCACCTGAATACGGTTCAGAGCCACTTCCGTCCACAATGAGTCCGTTAGAGATAACGACGTCAAAATCTGGAGAGCTGCAGGCTGAGGTTAATAGTGCGAGTAGGAGTAAGTAAGGAGAATACGTGCGCATACAAGTGGGGAAAAAATGGGACAGCATGCAATATCTGTAAGGTGAGGTCATAGGGCAACTCGGAGCGAAAGATCAAAAAAAAAGGGCACGATCCGCAAGAGCGGATCGAGCCCAAAAAAGAAAGAGCTGAAAGGGAGGGTCAGCTATTTTCTAGGTTTTAATGTAATACATGGAAACTTCGAGACGCAAGAAAGCCTCAGGAGTCGCTTGTTTGCCGGTTTATAAGCGTCGCATGTGATTGATCGGTACACATCAGGAGAATTTCACTGATGTTAACATGCGGAGGGCGTGTGGCACACCACAGTACGGCGTCTGCCACATCGTGTGGGGAAAGAGGAGTCATGTCAGCGTACACTTTATCGGCTCGCTCAGCGTCTCCATCGAATCGAACAATTGAAAACTCCGTTTCTACCAGCCCTGGATCCACAGACGATACCCGCACATTAGTACCGTGCACGTCCATTTTTAATCCTTCGTTTAACGCTCTGACCGCATGCTTGGTCGCACAATAGACGGTGCCACCTGGGTATACCCATCGTCCGGCAGTAGATCCAATCTGTATAACATGTCCTTGGTTTCGTTCGACCATTCCGGGAACGATGGCACTAATAACGTGCACGAGTCCTTTCACGTTGGTCTCCATCATCCCTTCTAAGTGCTCTATTTTGGTTTCGTAGGATTTGTCCAATCCCAATGCCTTGCCGGCATTATTGACTAAAACCTCCACCTTTCTCCATTCTGGCGAAAGGTCTTGCACTGCGTCAAACACGGCTTTCCGATTTGTGACATCTAGTTCCAGTGGAAGGGTTTGGATTCCATGTGCTCGGGCTAACTCTGTTGCAAGAGTTTCAACGCGTTCTATTCGTCTGGCCGCGAGAATTAAGTGGGCACCGCGAGCGGCAAAGCTCAATGCACAGGACTTTCCTATACCCGAAGAAGCACCGGTGATGAACACAATTCGGTCTTTTAGCCTAAAAGAGTTTTCCATAGATATATCAGACTTGGTGAGTGATCGACGCGGAGCGTCGAAAGAGTTTTTCCTTCTAAAAATAATTTTAGGAAAGCTTTATACAGGTTTTTGGTTTGCGAAACGGCGCTTTATGACTGCGTTCTCATTTTGAAAGAGAAGTTAAGAATCGAGGGTTCCGACCCACGTTTTGAACTCCTTTCTACTAACGCAGAGCCAGAGTCCAGTGAAAACTCCTTTGTTAGTTCTTTGTCTGTTCGTTTCTCTGGCGCGGCCGAGTTTTGAGGAAACGAAATCAAGGTACATATCTTGATACCTTTAAGACCAGCTCTGCTTCTTTCGCTTGTCATTCTTTGGGGATTGGTTTTTCTACCAGAAGTCCGCGCGTTTCAGGATGAGAAAGCTGACAATTCCGTTGAAATGACCGCTTCTAAAACAGGAGTGCGAAATGAAAAGTGTGAGTCTGGACTGGCAGGAATATATCCTTGTAGTAATGTTCATTTAGTTAGTTACCTCACTCTTTCTGAGCTAGGAGCACCATCTGGAATTGGACTGAATGATGCTTGGGGCTGGACAGACGGTGAAAATGGAAAGCGATATGTGTTGGTAGGGAGAGAAGATGGACTAGCATTTGTAGACGTTACAAGACCAGAAGCCCCTCTTTATGTTGGCGAATTGCCTAGAACGAAAACAGCCCAGCCTCATGTCTGGCGTGACGTAAAGGTGGATGGGGACTATGCGTTCATCGTGGCGGACGGTTCGGCCGGCCAGCACGATT
>DKOG01000211.1 GCA_002469915.1 Bacteroidetes bacterium UBA7368 | reverse complement strand
GACAATATTTTTTCCGATGTCGTGCACATCACCCTTTACAGTAGCCAATAAGATGCGTGACTTGCGCCGGACGGTATCGGACTCTTCGTTTTCTGTCTCGATGTGGGGAATGAGCCAGGCCACTGATTTTTTCATGACCCGGGCACTCTTCACCACCTGAGGCAAAAACATCTTTCCGGCTCCGAACAAATCTCCTACCCGATCCATGCCGGCCATGAGAGGTCCTTCGATGACATCAATTGCCCGTCCATATTTCTGGTGAGCTTCTGCCGTGTCGTCCTCTACAAACTCAACAATGCCCTTCACCAATGCGTGTTTTAGCCGCTCTTCGACTGATTGCACTCGCCAAGCAGCCAGTTCGGGCTCTTCGTCCGAATCCGTTTTGACCACAGATTCAGCGAGATCCACAAGCCGCTCGGTAGCGTCTTCACGCCGGTCAAACAAGACATCCTCTACAGCGACCAATAATTCGGGGTCGATATCATCATAAACCTCAATTTGTCCAGCATTGACGATGCCCATATCCATACCCGCCTTAATCGCATGATATAGAAAGGCGGTGTGCATGGCTTCCCGAACGGTGTCATTGCCACGGAACGAAAACGAGAGGTTGGATACACCTCCCGAAACGCGAGCTCCTGGTAACTCCGCTTTAATCCACCGCAAGGCATCGAGAAAGTCTATGGCATAGCGGTTATGCTCCGGAATACCGGTAGCAACGGCGAATATGTTGGGATCGAAAATGATGTCTTCCGCCGGAAACCCAACTTCATCTGTCAGGATATCGTACGCGCGCCGGCAAATCACTTGTCTACGTTCCAGCGTTTCCGCTTGCCCCTGCTCATCGAATGCCATTACGATGACAGCCGCACCATACCGGCGCGCCAGTCTCGCCTGCTCCTTGAACTGAGCCTCTCCCTCCTTCAAACTGATTGAGTTCACGACAGCTTTTCCTTGCACGCACTGCAGCCCAGCCTCAATGACTTCCCATTTGGAGGAATCCAGGACAAAAGGCACCTTCGACACATCAGGCTCTCCGGCAAGCAGATTAAGGAATCGAACCATTGCTGCTTTCGAATCCAGTAACCCCTCGTCCATGTTGATATCAATCAATTGAGCACCATTTTCCACCTGTTGAGCAGCAACAGAAATGGCCTCATCATACTGATCCTCAAGAATCAACCGTGCAAATCGACGAGATCCGGTCACATTGGTTCGCTCCCCAATGTTCACAAAATTGAGGCCTTTCCGGAACTCCAAAGGCTCTAGCCCACTCGTTCTGAGCATTTTTGTCGGGGACGGAATAGACCTAGGCTTAAATCGGGCAGCGGCTTCGGCCATGGCTCCGATATGCTCAGGCGTCGTTCCGCAACATCCACCGACAATATTCAGAAACCCCTCTTTGGCATAGGATGCTACTTGTTCAGCCATGAAGGCTGGAGATTCATCGTACTCTCCGAATTCATTGGGTAAACCAGCGTTCGGGTAGAGGCTCGTCCGCACCGGTGCATTCGAAGAAAGTGTCTCGATGTACGGCCTCATTTGAGCAGATCCCAGAGCACAATTGAGACCAACCGACATCAATTCAGGAGCATGTGCGACAGATATCCAAAAAGCTTCAGTGGTTTGTCCGGAGAGCGTCCGCCCACTTTGATCCACAATGGTCCCCGATATCATGACCGGAAGACGTTCGTTTCTACGCTCATAGACTTCACTAATCGCATAAATCGCAGCCTTTGCATTGAGCGTATCGAAGATCGTTTCGATCAATAGAAGGTCTGATCCCCCATCCATTAGGCCTTCGATTTGCTCTGCATAGGCATCTGCTAATTCCAGAAATGTGGCTGATCGAAAACCGGGATCGTTCACATCGGGGGACATCGAAAGAGCCACATTCGTCGGGCCGATAGCCCCGGCCACAAAACGAGTCTTGCTTGGGGTTAGCTCGCTATACTTATCAGCTGCACGCCGAGCCACCTCAGCCGAAGCCCGAGAAATATCATAGGCAGCATCCTGAAGTCCATAGTCAGCCTGAGCAATTCGGGTCGCGCTAAAGGAGTTCGTTTCGATAATGTCTGAGCCAACCTTCAAGTAGCGCTCATGCAGCTCTTGAATGAGATCTGGACGAGTTAAGGAAAGAAGATCATTATTGCCTTGAAGCGGCGAAGGGTGATCTGAAAAACGAGTGCCACGGAAGTCAGCTTCCGCCAGACCACTTTGCTGAATGAGGGTCCCCATAGCTCCATCCAATACGAGAATGCGCTCTGATAAGGCTTGGTCCAGTAAGTGTCTTCGGGATGACATGACGTGCGATTCGATGGGTCTGTAAGTCAAGAATCACGTGCAACGAGGCTTACAGGCGAAGGTTCTTTTCCACTCATGCTCCTCAAAGAAGAAAGCTCAGTGCCAGATCGGCAAAAAGAGTCGGGTTATCAGCATGTAGCCAATGGCCCGCTTCGGGCATACTGACGTGTTCAGCAAAAGGAAAAAGAGCTCGGATGGCAGGTACATCGGACTCAGACAGGTAGTCCGAGCGCTCTCCGCGAATAAAGAGCACATCACCTTCAAAAACTTCCCAGCTTTCTACCTCTGAAAGTATATCAGAATAATGAGATTCTATAGCGGATAGATTCATTTTCCAGGCCAACCCACTATCGTTTCTATGCAGGTTTTTTAAAAGAAACTGGCGTAAACCGGGTTCAGGAATCATGTGTTGCATCGCCGCATCAACTTCTGCTCGACTATCAAATAGCGGCGGTTGGACTTCATGTAGTGCTCTGAATATGGCCTCGTGCCGCGAATGATAGGCTCTCGGAGCGATGTCAGCTACGATCAGTTTGTCGACAATCTCCTGATGCTCGAGGGCCAAATGCATAGCCAGCTTCCCTCCCATCGAATGACCCAAAATATGGGCATCTTTTATACCCTCATCTTGCATCAACTCAAGAATGTCCTCAGCCATATTCGAATACGCGAAATCGCTACTGTGAGGAGACTTGCCATGATTTCGAAGATCAACCGTGATCGTCCGAAAGTGCGGCGCAAACCGATTTTTAGCGATAGACTGCCAATTCCCACTGGCTCCCAGTAATCCATGGATGATGAGTAAGGGAGGGCCTTCTCCGAATGATTGTCTGAATAACTTCATGCCGCAAAACTACACTGTTTTGCCGAATATCTACTTGGCAACTGAATCAGAATTGCGTGAATCAGTCGAAAACGTCTTCTTTGCCCGCATTACGGAGAGCTCAAATCCCTTTTTGCTATGTCTAGTAAGCGTTCTGAGGGTACTTTCACTTCCCCAGGCTCTAGGTCCGGAAAGGAATAAAAACGATCAGGAATAGAGAAGGATGGAAGTTTTCCTCTAAGAAAGGTCTTGATGTAGGCAGACCCCAGGTCCGGGGAAACGAAAGCAACGGGTCGTCTTCCATATCGCTCATCGGGTACGGCAATAACGAGGCATGAATCGATGTCATCCATGGCCAGAATGGCTCGCTCAATTTCACCCGTACTTATGTTTTCACCACCCGAAATGAATACTCCGTCTGACCTACCCGCTAATTGCAAGGCCCCGTCAGGAAGTAAACTGCCCTGATCTTTCGAGTCCATTGTTCGAGCCTCAACGGCTTTAAATTCGCCTTTTTCATAGAAGCCCGCACACACCATCGGGCCCCGTATTATGAGGTTGCCCTCGTCTCCCAAGGTGAGAGAAACACCCTCGAGCGCCCGTCCAGCATGCAACGACTCGAATGACTTCGACCACTGTTCAGAGAGCGTGACCATCGAAGTCGTCTCCGTCATTCCAAACGTAGTGCGCACCGGATAACCTAGTTCTAAGGCCTTTCGCAAAAGTCCTTCAGAAAGCGGTCCTCCACCGACAATCATGTTTTTAAGGGAAGTTGGACTGCAGATCTGGGCTGCTACAAGATCAGAAAGTTGAGTTGAGACAACCGAGCAGATAGAGGGCGAACCCATCTCCAGATTTAGGGGACCTTTTTGCCTCGGTTGATACACAACGGATGCGCCCGAACAAAAACACCGCCAGAGAACAGATAGCCCGCCCACATGAAAAGCAGGAAGGCTCCACAGCCAAGAATCATCTGCGTCCATATCCAGCTCACTCATACAGGCATATGCTGAGGATATATGATTGACAAATGAATGTCCCACCACACTTGGCTTGCCCGTACTTCCAGATGTTAGCATAGCCGTAGCTATACTTGCTGAGTAGTATCTGGCTTCAGAGGTGGTTGCTTGATTGCGTACGGTCGCTGGCACGCGCCTTCCGTCCAATTCCTCGGTGAGGCGATGAACCGCTTGCTCGGGCAAACGCGGGTTGAGCAACAGGACCGTTTTACCGGCACGCCAAGCTGAAAAAATACGCACGACTAGATCCGGCGAATTCCACTCCTGAAACACCAACATATGCCCATCTGAATCGAATTCAGTTGTACGGATACGGTTGTCCAATTCTGCATACGTCCATGAATCCCTTCCCCTATGTATGGCCGGGGAATCAGGGTGGTGGATAGCATGCCAAGCAATAGGACAAGGTACTTGCTCGGATGACCAATGAACCTGATCACGATAGAGGCCCATCAAATCGAAACCTCCTTCAAACCATCGAGGGATATGTGTTGCCCAGGCGCGACCGGAAGTTGATCGAAGAGAAGAACAGAGGACTCCAGCCAATCTTGACGAGGGCCAACATCCGACTTTAGATATCGATAGGTGCCAAATCCTGGAACCGTATCCATCTGAGAAGCGAGTGCCACCAGCACGTGCAGGGTCACGGATGTTTCGAAGGCTGATGACAATACAACGGACTTTCCGGCATTCCGAAGCCGGTCAATGGCCTCTAACGTTTCGTCCAACGCGCCGAACAGTGCGGGCTTTAGCACAACATAGTCCGCATCCTGCCAGGGATCGTTCAGGCTGGAAAAACTTTCATCCATGGCTACCGGAAGCGGATACGATTTAAGGTCAGGATCCCGGAAGCAGCCCTCCCAAGGCTCCTCTATAAACTCAACCTGGGATAGTTCAGTTAACAGCGCAGCAAATTCGAATGCTTCCTGCTTGGACCAAAGTCCGTTCGCATCCAATCGTACCTGGCCTCCTTTTGGCAGCGTATCCAGAATATGCTGGACACGCTGGACATCATCATGCACGGACGATGCTCCCACCTTCGTTTTCACGACCCGTGGGATAGTGGACTCGGTGCCAGAGACTAAAAAAGCATTCTCAATGCTCGGTGCCGCACGCGGTCCGAACCAATCCCTCAACGGAGAGGATGATTGCATAGCATGCACAGATCGACATGCACAATCCATCCCAAATCGAAGAGATGGCGGTAGATTGTTCGTCTGACCCAGCGCACTGACTACTTCTTTGAAGGTGTCCGGACCATACCCGTCGAGTGGAGCCGCTTCACCCCAACCCTCGTTTCCATCCTCATCTCGAACGTTAATGAGTACGCCTCGCCGAACGTCTTGAATCTGATTTCCAATCCGGATAGGACGGATATAGGGGAGCTCATACGTGTAGTATCGATATCGCATCAAAGACGCCCCAGAATGATTCCTACCGCAAATAGTACTGAAACGATCAATAGGTTTCTGGCCGTCATAGCGAGAGCAGCGTTGAGCAGATGCCCCTCGGATTCGGGAACCGTCCGCAATAGCCTAATTGGTTCTCGATACATCGGATAAGCCAGAAGAGCTAGTAAAATCCAAGGTGTAAACCCAGAAACCAGCCACAGAAACAGGACTACTCCGGCCGAGAAAGCAACGCATCCCACGTACATCGTGAGTCCAAATGCTCTGCTCGTTCGAACAATCAGGGTGTTTTTACCCACCGCAGCATCTTGCTCACGGTCACGAATATTGTTGACCAAAAGGATGGCTACGGCCAGAAGGCCTGGCACAATACCAACAACCCAGATGGGCCAAGGCCATGTGAGCGATTGCACGAAATAGGTGCCTGCGACCGCAACAGGGCCGAAAAAAATGAGCACAAAGACATCGGCGATACCCAGATAGGCCAAGGAATATTTTCCGCCCGTGTACAAAAGTCCAAAGACGATCGAACAAATCCCTATCAGGACTATGGGCCATCCTCCTCGCACCATCAGATAGCCACCAGAGACGACGGCTAGTCCAAAGGTCAGCATCGTCGCGGTTTTCATACCAGATCGGCTGACTAAACCAGAATGAACCACTCGGCGAGGCCCTAATCTTTCATCGGTGTCTGCACCTTTGTCGAAATCGGCGAGATCATTGTAAAAGTTGGTTCCAATTTGAATCAACATGGCTCCCACCAGGGCCAGAATGGCTGATGGAATATGTTCTACGCCGTTCGAGAAAGCCAAGGCTATGCCAATGAGCACCGGAGAGACCGCGGCCCAAAGCGTTTTGGGCCGCGCGGCTTCAATCCATATGGAAACGCGTGAACCCAAGGTTAGGGCCGAAATGGAAACTTAGAAAAGTCAGGTGCACGTTTCTCATTGAATGCATTTCGCCCTTCTTGACCTTCTTCAGACATGTAAAACAAGAGGGTAGCATTGCCGGCCAGCTCCTGAAGCCCTGCTTGTCCATCACAGTCTGCGTTCAGACCCGCCTTCAAACAGCGAATAGCCATGTGGGAGTTAGCTAGAATTTCCCGGCACCATTGAACCGTCTCTTCTTCGAGTCGCTCAAGGGGCACCACCGTATTGACGAGTCCCATTTTTTCTGCCTGCTCGGCATTGTACGGACGGCACAAAAACCAGATTTCTCGGGCCTTTTTCTGACCAACAATTCTGGCCAAGTAAGAGGCACCATATCCCCCATCGAAGGACCCAACCTTAGGTCCGGTCTGCATAAACTGCGCATTTTCTGCAGCTATCGTAAGATCGCACATCACATGTAGGACATGACCACCTCCGACAGCCCAACCGGCAACCATCGCGATAATCGGTTTTGGGCAGGTGCGGATCTCCCGTTGAAAATCCAACACGTTGAGGCGCATGACACCAGTGCCTTCTTCCTTATAGCCCGCGTCTCCACGAATTTTCTGATCACCACCGGAGCAAAATGCCTCCGGGCCTTCACCGGTCAAAATGATGACGCCAATCTCCTGATCGTCACGTGCATCTTGAAGTGCCGTCCGCATTTCCGACACGGTCAGCGGCCGAAAGGCATTGCGGACGTGGGGGCGATTGATAGTAATTTTTGCGATGCCCTCTGCTTTCTCGTATCGAATATCGGTGTATTCGGCGGCAGACTTCCAATTCACTGCAGACATAGATTATTTCAGGTCAATTTCTAGAAATGAGGTAAGAAGCTCGAGATACGTTTCCGCACTCTCCAAGTGGACATTATGACCACAATGTGAAACGGTTTGATGCCGAACGCTCGCATTTTTATTTGAAAGCCGTCGCCCAACATCTCCATACTTCGGATCAAATTCACCACACAGATAGAGAATGGAATGTGTTTGGTTCCAACATGAATCCTGACCACTGAGTGAAAAACCCATCATAGCCTTTTCAAGAGCGATGGGATCGTTTTTTAAGCGTTCCTGAATCAAGTGGGATGGGTCAGCAACTGATGCAAACACATCTTGTTCATACCAATCCTCAAGAACCTGAGGCCAATCGGTGCGGAAACGCTTAGACCAGCGCTTATCTCGCTTTTTTCGACGGACCCTTTCTGCTTGGTTGTCAAGCCCTGGATGGCAAGATTCCAATACGATTCGGTCGAATAGGTTCGGATATCGAATAGCGAGTTGCATGGCAATGCGACCACCAAGAGAATAACCGATCAAATGACATTTTTTGATGCCACGTACCTGTAGTTGATGAGCGATCTGATCAGCGGTTGCCGCGATCCAATGCACATCTTCAAGCGCTTCAGACTGGCCGTGCCCGGGAAGATCTATGGCCAACACTGTACACGAGAGTTGATCTGATAAAAACGCCCAGTCCTTCGATGATCCCATAAATCCATGCAAAAACACCGCAACTGGATCCGTATCGGCTCCCGTTACCCATTGGTTGATATGCAGAAAATCTGAATCCAATTCTTGCTTAATGCAGCGTAAAGTGCCTGCTAGAAATTAGTTCTTGCGCTCGGGTTTACCATAAACAGCTCTTCCATCAGCCGTATGAGCACATGGAAAATCTTTCTCAACAACAATCCGAAGTACGTCCCCATCATCAGTAAGTACGTCAAAATCAAAACCAACCACCTCGTTTCCTGCCCAGCCGGCAGTCCAAGCCGTGGGTAAGAGAACTTCCACACACTGAATTACAAAGTGGGCGCTGGGTTTTTCATTGGTGAGCTTGATTTCAAAACTCAAATTAGACGATCCCACTCCAATACATTGAAGGACGCTTCCTGTATCACACAAAGTCTGAACATCCGATTGATCCAATCGAAATCTCATATACTGATCGTGCAGACGAGTTTTCATGATTTCAATGCGCTGCTGATTGAATACGCTCCGACAAGTTTCGACACAGCCGGCGCACTTCTTCGAGATTATCGTCCCGATTAGTATTTACTTCGATAATAATTCCTTCAGCAGATTGAAATGCTGCCTCTAGAGCCAGCTCTAGGTCATTGATTGCTTCTGGATTCGCATATCGCAAGCGAAACAGAGATGCAGCATCCTCAAATTTAAACCCGTGCGGAGTAGCGAAGGCCGATTCAAACACATCGGAATGTGCACGAATAGGGAGGTATGAAAAAATGCCTCCTCCGTCATTATTGACGACGATCACGATGGCTCTAGCCGTCGAGCACAACGCTAATGAGTTCAAATCATGCAAAAGCGTCAAGTCCCCCAATAATATAACTGGGCGGGCGCCGTGACCGATAGAAAAGCCGACTCCAGAAGCCAACGTTCCGTCAATCCCGCTGGCACCACGATTGGTCAAGACCGGCACATTTAATCCAGTTGGATCTGCGCACATATCCATATGTCGAATAGAGTTACTCGAACCAACAGTCAGAGCCGTGTTTTCTTTAAGGGCTCTACTTAGGAGATAGGATACAGCCTGTTCGGTAACGCCGCGAGCACAGGTCTCCTCGCTTAGCCAATCACTCGATAGCTTTCCGAGAGCAATCCATCGTCGCTGCCAATCTGAAGACGTAGAACCTGCCGCGCTGCGCTCGGAAAGCCGAGTCAGCACGTGC
This sequence comes from Bacteroidetes bacterium UBA7368, assembly GCA_002469915.1. Lineage (GTDB taxonomy): Bacteria > Bacteroidota > Rhodothermia > Rhodothermales > UBA10348 > UBA10348. The sequence goes on along the minus strand of DKOG01000211.1, from coordinate 553 downwards.
ACTGGGTTGGCCTCAACTCGAACCGCCACTCGGTGGCCAGGGTCAATACGGCGCAACCGATCATCAATCACGACATAGTGTGCCGAAGGGATCTCATTTAGAAACGTACCCAGTCGTTTTGAAACCGAGGTGGCACCAAATTGAAGGATCAAATCGGGTTGCAAATCCGCGTCGGTATCCCCGAACAAAAGCGCATCTATATGGGCAATACCATGCACTGCGGTAAGCCCCAGCCTAGACTGCGAACTAATATCAGATACGAAGATTCCCCCAAAGACTTGGGCCAAGTGCTCAACGGCCGACTGAATGATGCTACCCTGTCCACTTAGCCTACCCAGAACCAGCATAGGGCGTTTAGCTTGAGCCAATAGCCGCTCTATATTCTTGAGCGTTGCAATCGGAGTCGCGCCGTCTGAAGAATACATGGTAAACGGCTGAGTACTCTGCTCCCACTGCTCGAACCGTACCGACTGTTTGGGGCTATACGGTTCTTCAGACGGCGCGAGAGGTTCTCTGAACATACAATTCAAGTGCACCGGACCGTGAATCGAGC
>DKOG01000074.1 GCA_002469915.1 Bacteroidetes bacterium UBA7368 | reverse complement strand
GGGCTACTATTAAGAAAGCCATCATCACTTTGCAGCCTAACAGTGAACAGATAGACTTCTTTGAGGAAGTGTAATCGGGTAATATACCCGGATCTACCTACGACAAAATCATGGCGATCAAAAAATTAAAACCGAATACTCCTGGGCAGCGTCAGCGCTCTGTTTCCGCCTTTGAGACGATTACAAAATCGTCTCCGGAAAAAAGCCTGCTCGCTCCTCTGAGTAAAAAAGCCGGCCGTAATAATACGGGCCGCATCATGGTTCGGCACAAGGGCGGTGGTCACAAGCGCCGTTACCGAGTCATCGATTTCAAGCGAAACAAGGTGGGTATTCCTGCCAAAGTTGCGAGTATTGAATACGATCCAAACCGTTCGGCGCGTATCGCTCTTTTGGTGTATGCCGATGGAGAGAAGCGCTACATCGTTGCCCCCAACGAAATTACGGTGGGTCAGATGGTTGAAAATGGACCTAACGCGTCTCCAGATGCAGGTAATTGCCTGCCTTTGTCGAAGATTCCGGTTGGTTCATACGTTCACGCCATTGAAATGAAGCCGGGTAAGGGAGCTCAGATGGCACGTTCCGCAGGGACGTACGCTCAGCTAACTGCTCGTGAAGGAAAGTATGCGATTCTTCGCCTGCCTTCCCACGAAACTCGGATGGTTCCGGTAGCATGTACTGCCACTATTGGTACAACGTCCAATCCGGATCACATGAACATCGAAATCGGGAAAGCCGGTCGCAGCCGCTGGATGGGTATCCGTCCGAAAACACGTGGTGTAGCGATGAACCCGGTTGATCACCCGATGGGTGGTGGGGAAGGAAAATCGTCAGGTGGTCATCCAAGATCTCCTACCGGAGTTCCTGCAAAAGGCTTCAAGACACGGAAAAAGAAAAACCAGTCCGACAAGTACATCGTACGCGGTCGCAAGAAGAAATAAAGTATGGCTCGGTCACTTAAAAAAGGTCCTTTCATCCATTTCAAACTGCAAAAGAAAGTGGATGCACTCAACGAGACTGGCAAGAAAAAGGTTGTTAAAACCTGGAGCCGTGCCTCGATGATTACCCCGGAATTTGTCGGGCATACGTTCGCCGTTCATAACGGTAAACAATTTGTACCGGTTTACATCACGGAAAACATGGTTGGACATCGTCTCGGGGAGTTTTCTCCAACTCGCGTTTATCGCGGGCACGCCGGAACGTCGAAAGACCGAAGAGGACGTTAATAACGTTTTTGTCGCACACCGTAACCGGTACATAGACAACTGAATAGAGATCATGGAAGCAAGAGCTGTTCGCAAACATATTAGGAGTTCACCCCGCAAGATGCGGACCGTGGTAAACGTGGTTCGTGGAAAGCGGGTGCCTGAAGCGCTCGATATTCTTAACTTTCTCCCGCAGAAAGTTACTCGCATCGTCAAGTTGACGATCCTATCCGCAGTGCACAACCTTATCGACAAGAATAAGGAGGAGCGTGTGGACGAGGAGGAGCTCATCGTAAGCGAAATTCGCGTCGATGAAGGTCCTGCATTCAAACGGTTTCGTCCCGTTTCACGTGGACGAGCGCATCCGATTCTGAAGAGAACGTGTCATCTGACCGTTGTTGTAATGAATCCGAATGCAGCCGATCAGGCATCTGAGACCGTCGAGGTTGAACTCGACGCCGCAGAAGCTGAAGCATAGCATTAAGTAGAAACACCCTGACAGAAGAGAAACCGTAATGGGTCAGAAAACGCATCCAATTGGCTTTCGCCTTGGCATAATCCGAGGTTGGGATTCCAACTGGTTCGCCACAAAGGATTTTTCAGAGAAGCTCATCGAAGACGATGAGATTCGTAAATACCTGTCTGCTCGCCTTAAACGAGCAGGTCTGAGTCGTGTGATCATTGAGCGCACGCCGAAGAGGGTAATTCTGACGCTTCAGACGTCACGTCCCGGTGTTATCATCGGCCGTGGTGGTACTGAAGTGGAAAAGCTTCGCGAGGAGATAAAAAAGCTCACCAGCAAAGATATCCAGATCAACATTAATGAGATCAAACGTCCCGAATTGGATGCCAGTCTCGTTGCTCAGAATATCGCTCAGCAGATGGAAGGACGTGTTTCGTTCCGTCGCGCAATGAAGCAAGCTATTACAGCTTCAATGCGTATGGGTGCTGAAGGAATCCGTATCAAACTCAGCGGTCGCCTTGGTGGCGCTGAAATGGACCGGACCGAGCAGTATCTCGAGGGTCGTGTGCCATTGCACACCATCCGTGCGGATATAGACTATTCAACGGCTACGGCTTTCACCATTTATGGTACTACAGGCGTAAAAGTCTGGATCTACCGTGGTGAAATCCTTGGAAAGCCAGACCTCAGCCCTAATGTCCAGGCGCAGCGTCAGCAGATGCAACAAATGGAGCCAGAACGCGGTCGTGGTCGTCGTGGTCGTCGTGAGGATTCTCGCGGTGGTCGCGGAGGCCAGGGTGGTCGCGGCGGTCAAGGTGGTCGTGGTGGACGGGGCGGCAGTGGCCGTGGTGGACAAGGCGGCGGTGGTCGTCGATAAATAAACGAATAACGTTTCTATTGAGCGCCGGCGATTGCCGGACACAACAGAAGAGGAAGCATCATGTTAATGCCAAAGCGCGTAAAGCGCCGCCGCGTACAGAAAGGTCGGATCAAGGGTAACGCCCAGCGCGGGACTCGTGTAGACTTCGGTGATTTCGGAATCAAAGCTATCGAAACTGGTCGGATTTCAAGCCGTCAGATCGAAGCCGCCCGTATCGCCATGACACGTCATTTGAAACGTGCCGGTCAAGTTTGGATTCGCATTTTTCCAGACAAACCTATGACGAAGAAGCCTGCCGAAACCCGCATGGGTAAAGGTAAGGGTGCCCCAGAATTTTGGGTAGCTGTTGTTCGTCCTGGGCGAATCATGTTTGAAGTTGGTGGTGGAATCGACCTGGACCTGGCCAAAGAAGCCATGCGTCGGGCCCAGCAGAAACTCCCGATCAAAACCAAGGTCGTTGTTCGACCTGACTATAAAGCTTAAGAAGACCTATGAAGGCCAAGGAAATTCGTGAACTCGAAGCGGACGAAATCCGCAAACAGATCACAGAAGAAAAAGAGCAGCTTTCGCATCTGACGTTTCAGCATGCGATTGCAGATCTGCAGAATCCTATGATTTTGCGCGACAAACGTCGTTTTATTGCTCAGTTGGAGACGATCCTTCGTGAGAAGGCCGTCGAAACTGAAGCCTGAATTAAACAACAAATGGTAGTTGGTGAGGAACGGAACACGGCTCACCAAGCCTATGAGAATTATGGAAACTAGAAGCGCACGTAAAGAAAGAGTTGGTCTTGTTGTTAGCAGCAAGATGGACAAGAGCATTACCGTAGCCATTGAGCGTCGGATGAAACACCCGATGTACGGCAAGTTCGTCAAGAAGACGTCCAAGCATATGGCCCACGATGAAAATAATGACGCGGGTGAAGGAGACACCGTCCGCATCATGGAAACTCGCCCGCTTAGTAAAAACAAGCGCTGGCGTCTTATTGAAGTCGTGGAGCGCGCCAAGTAATCGGCACGTTGTTCATCAATAGTACCTGTATTAAAGCAGGTGTTAATCGAGCAAATTAATGATCCAGCAAGAATCAAGACTAAAAGTTGCCGACAACAGCGGTGCCAAAGAAGTGCTCTGTATTAGGGTACTCGGCGGAAGTAAGCGTCGGTATGCAAGTGTAGGTGATACGATCGTCGTTTCGGTCAAATCAGCTATCCCTGGTGGGAACGTCAAGAAAGGTGATGTATCCCGTGCCGTCGTCGTACGCACCAGAAAAGAATATCGCCGTCCGGATGGTTCATACATCCGGTTTGATGAGAATGCAGCAGTGCTGCTGAACGCTCAGGGCGAGCCTCGCGGAACGCGAATCTTCGGCCCGGTTGCACGTGAGCTGCGCGATAGGCAGTTCATGCGCATTGTATCCCTGGCTCCGGAAGTACTGTAGCAAACCAAATTTGATGACGAATTGCCCGTTTTCGGGTAATACAGAAAGAGAAGTCCTATGCCTCGAAGCAACAACAAGCAAAAAAAGCTTCACATCCGTAAGGGTGATATGGTGCGTGTGATGTCTGGAAACGACCGCGGAAAAGAAGGGAAAGTCCTTCGCGTGTATCCAGAGAAAGAACGCATCATTATTGAAGGAGTGAATGTGCGCTTGCGCCACACTCGCCCCAATCAGCTTTATCCTCAGGGTGGTCGTATCCAGCAGGAAATGGCTATTCATGCATCCAACGTGATGCCTCTCGATGGAAACGGTGACCCAACACGGGTAGGCCGCAAGAAGATCGAAGATGCAGAAACGGGTCGTTCTCGCTGGGTTCGCGTCGCCGCGACCACCGGTGAAGAGCTGGATAGCTGATCAACGAATTTTACCAATCAGGAATTCGCTCAAAGCAGTGAACTCAACTACAGTGAAGAAGAAAATGGACGGTTACGTACCCAGACTCAAGACGCGATACAACGATGAGATCGTTCCTGAGCTCATGAAGCAATTCGAGTATTCGAATATTATGCAGGTGCCTCGCCTTCTCAAAATCAGCGTCAACAAAGGTGTCGGCGAAGCCGCCACTAACAAAAAAGTTATTGATGACGCTGTAGCAGAAATTCGGACAATCACGGGTCAACACCCAGTTGTTCGTAAGGCTCGTAAGGCTGTTTCAAACTTTAAGCTTCGTCAGGGTATGCCTGTCGGAACTTCGGTGACCCTTCGGGGGGAAACGATGTACGAGTTTATGGATCGGCTCATAACATTGGCACTACCACGCGTACGTGACTTTCGGGGTATCCCGGATCGCAGTTTCGATGGTCGTGGCAATTATTCCTTAGGAATAAAAGAGCAGATTGTTTTCCCTGAGATTAACGTGGACGTTGTTGGACAGATTTCAGGTCTTGACCTGACGTTTGTTACTTCGGCTGGGACGGATGAAGAAGCTTTGGCTCTTCTGAAAGCGCTCGGCATGCCATTTGTCCGCAGGGACGACGCCTAATTAACCAAAGACAATTGTTAGCATGGCTAAGAAAAGCTGGATAGCTAGAGAGGTTAAGCGCAAACGTACGGTGGCTTTGTATGCCGAACGTCGCGCCGCCCTCAAAGCTGCAGGAGACTGGGAAGGTCTACAAAAGCTTCCACGCAATGCAAGCCCGGTGCGTATACGCAATCGGTGCCAGCTTACGGGGAGATCCCGTGGGTATTTGCGCAAATTCGGAGTTTGCCGTATCGCGTTTCGCGACATGGCAAGAGCCGGACTCATTCCAGGGATCAGAAAAGCAAGCTGGTAAATCAGCCCAATTTCCCCTGTTCACGCCTCCAAGCGTAGCAATGCTGCGAACTGGTTGCAAAACGGATTAAAAAATGAATGTAGTAGATCCCGTATCTGATTACCTGACGCGCATTCGCAATGCGCAAAGTGCTGCTCACAGGCACGTTGACATACCAGCGTCCAAGTTGAAGCGAGCAATGACCCAAATCCTCTTGGATAAAGGGTACGTGCGTCGGTTTATCAATATTGAAGATGGCA
>DKOG01000114.1 GCA_002469915.1 Bacteroidetes bacterium UBA7368 | reverse complement strand
CTGACCAATGTTAACAGCAATACTTGAAAACGATTCTTCTACCTGATCCTGAATTTCAGTAGAAACCGTTGGGGCAATCGATTCTAGCTTAGTGGATACCAGTGCGTGTAGCGTGTCCACCGCATTCTTCTGACGCGCCTCAATCATCTCATCCACATTAATGTTGGAGAGGTGACGTTCGATGGCTTCCTCAATCTTGGATTCCATTAAGCGGTCGATTTTCTCCAGGTCAACAGAGATCTCTTTTGCGTGGATAAAATCGGTAAGCTGCGTATCCAGCCTTGACGTCATGTCTTGCTCAACCGTTTGGATCGCTTTTTCTTTTTCCCCAGAAATTTCAGCGTCCAGATCTAGCTCGCCCATGCGTTCTTTGAGAACGGTTGCGATTTTGTCCTGAACATGCTGATTCAGCATATCCGGATCAAGATCAATCTTAATATCACTAACAACCTGTTTAATGCCGGCCTCAAATTCAGCCTTAGCTGTTTCTGAAATATCCTGAGAATAGGACTCCAGCATCTCATCTAGATTCAGTCCCTCAATTTGGGATTGTGCTGCAGCCGAGGCAATGGCGTTTGCGCGTTCGCGCAATGGGTCCACATTTACTTCCGACATCATAGATGAAATCATTTCATCTATATCGGCCTTGTCCATGGACTGCACTTCATCCACGACCTGTTGCATGAGAGAAAGCAATAGTTGCTTTTTGACCGCTTCACGCGCTTCGTCTACGTTTGGTTGATTCTGTTTAAGAAACATGATTTTATGCCTGGCGAACCAGGATTAAACTTGGGGTTTGTTCACTTCCGCTAATGGCCAAAGTCGTGCCGCAACTTCGAATCGCATCATAAAATGCTTGTTTTAGCGGCAAAAAACGCTCTAAACGCGCTTTTACACCCGTTTTATCGTCAGGAAAGCGCAACGATCTCACAAACTCACGCAGCTATACGTACCAAGATTGGAGCGGAATGACTTTCTCATTCAGGGAAAAATGTGCCGGAGTAGAACTTTTGGCGAACCAGTTTTTGTGCCCTTCATCCATGTGTAAATTGAAGGTACAAGGAGAGATCCCTTTCACGTTTCAAACCGGTCCGACTGATCATGAATAACATGTTTCCCACTACGCCAGAGCCCATTAATGAACCCGTACGTTCGTACGCACCGGGCTCACCTGAACGAGCATCTCTTCGTTCTACGATGAAGACCATGCGGGACGAGCACATTGATATTCCGGCATTTATCGATGGCAAAGAAGTTCGAACCGGGACAACCTTAGAAATTCGTGCTCCACATGAGCACGCCCGACTTCTTGGAACGGCTCATCAGTGTGGAGTGAATGAACTACAGTCTGCCGTTTCGTCCGCCGTTGCAGCGCGTAACGATTGGATGCATATGGACTGGACAGACCGCGCTGCCATCTTTTTGAAAGCAGCCGATCTACTCGCTGGCCCTTGGCGAGATACAATTAACGCATCAACCATGCTGGGTCAGAGTAAAAACCCGTATCAGGCTGAAATCGATGCAGCGTGCGAACTGATTGATTTCTTTCGATTCAACGTCAAGTTCATGGAGCAGATCTACAAGGATCAGCCGATTTCCTCTCCTGGAATTTGGAATCGCGTTCAGTATCGTGCCCTCGAAGGATTCGTCTTTGCGGTAACCCCGTTTAACTTTACGTCCATTGCGGGTAATCTTCCAACTGCGCCGGCACTGATGGGAAACACGGTACTGTGGAAACCATCATCGACTCAGTTGCACTCGGCCTACTACCTGTACAAGATGCTCGAGGAAGCCGGACTACCTAAAGGAGTGATTAACATGATCCCTGGGCGCGGATCCGTTGTAGGAAACTCAATTTTTTCATCTGAGCACTTTACCGGTCTGCATTTCACGGGGTCGACCAAGACATTTAATTTCATGTGGTCCACAATTGGCAATAATATGGAAACGTATAAAACGTATCCCAGGGTTGTGGGCGAAACAGGTGGCAAGGACTTCATTGTAGCCCATCCGAGCGCAGACCCAGTTGCAGTGGGAACGGCCATTGTGCGTGGAGGATTTGAATACCAAGGTCAAAAATGCTCTGCAGCGTCGCGCGTGTACGTACCTGCATCGCTATGGCCAACCATTAAGGACACCGTCAAAGCACAGCTTGACGACATCAAAATGGGACCTGTCGAAGACTTCTCAAACTTCGTTAATGCGGTTATTGATCGCTCTGCATACGATTCTATCTCCGGATACATCGCGGAAGCAAAAGCGTCTCCGGATGTGGAAGTAGTTCACGGTGGAAATTACTCAGACGAGGTGGGATACTTTATCGAACCGACCGTTTTGAGAACCACAAATCCAAAGTACCGGACCATGTGTGAGGAGATCTTTGGTCCTGTGGTTTCAATTTTCGTTAATGATGACGACAAGTTTGATGAGACATTGATCCTGCTGAACGACACTTCACCGTTTGCACTCACTGGTGCTGTATTTGCTCAGGACCGCAGTGTCTTGACGCATGCAACAAACGTGCTCAATGACTGCGCAGGTAATTTCTACCTAAACGATAAACCAACTGGAGCTGTTGTCGGACAACAGCCCTTTGGTGGCGCTCGTGCATCTGGAACCAATGACAAGGCCGGCTCGCCTCAGAACCTGCTCCGCTGGACATCGGCTCGTTCTATTAAAGAGACCTTTGTACCAGCCAAAGACTACAGATATCCTTTCCTAGAGAATGATCCTACAGATATCGAACTCTAATTTAATCGGTTGTCACTATGCCAAGATCGTTTAATGTCGTTCAATATGGTGTTGGGCCCATTGGCCAACTCTGCCTGAAAACCCTTCTTTCAAAGCCGGGTCATATCAACCTTGTTGGGGCCATTGATATTGATCCGGACAAAGTGGGAAAGGATGTTGCTGATGTGCTGGGCTTGGATACGCCTACGGGAGTAATCATTTCTGGCGACGCAGCCGGTGTGCTCAGCGAGACGAAGCCTGATGTTGTTGTACACACAACATCCTCCTTTCTGGCACGGATGTACGACCAACTAATTCTGTGTGCATCGCATGGTGCCCACGTGGTTTCGTCAACAGAAGAGCTATCGTATCCCTACGAGCGTCATCCTGAGGTTTCGAAAGAACTGGATCAAGTTGCTCGCGAAAATGGTGTTACGTTGCTTGGTACCGGTGTCAATCCAGGATACGCTATGGACGCTCTCGCCTTGATGGCCACCGGCGTTAGCAATGAAGTGCAATCCATTGTGATTAACCGTGAGGTAGATGCTGGCTTCCGGCGGCTTCCGCTTCAAAGAAAAGTTGGGGCAGGTATTACAGAAGCGGAGTTTTCCGAGAAAAAGGCCACCGGTCTTTTCGGACATATTGGCTTGGTTGAGTCTATCCGCATGGTGGCCGATGGTTTGGGATGGAATATCGACCGAATTGAAGAACACTTAGACCCCGTAGTCTCTGGTAAGCAAGTAGAAACTCCGTTTTTAACGGTTGAAAAAGGGCAGGTTGCCGGTATTCATCACCACGCTTACGGCTATGATGGTGATGAACTACTCCTAACCTTAGACCTTAAGATGTTCGTTGGTGCTGAAAACCCACGCGACGAGGTTGTTATTGATGGCGATCCTCCGATGCACTTGGTTGCCCACGGAGGCATATTTGGTGACACAGCCACAGTCGCCACGCTCGTAAACGGCATCCCTCTCGTTGTAGACGCGGCTCCGGGACTAAAAACAGTTAAGGACGTCCCGCTTCTACGGGCTTTCGGCACTCGATAATGAGTTCTCAAGGATCAACCTATCCGGAGAGTATTCATACCGGATCCGCTGAAACCGTGCTGTTTTCTTCGCTGCACCATCCCGGTCAGCGACTTAGACATAACGTGTTTGGAGCGCGTCTCGTCCAACCACTGGGCATTTCAATGCTTCCCGTCATGGTCGGGACACTAATCGGAATGTTGGAGGGATTACCTGTGCTAGCCTTCTTGTACATTGGCTTCCCCATTGCATTGGGAGTCGCTTCTCTATGGACTTGGATTCAGATAACAGGTCAGATATGTGAAATCGCAATCCATGGAGATAAGGTTTCTATTCGCACTGTGCACTCAGCATCTGAGCCACGCGAACAGCTGCCGTGGAAATTGCTCCTTAATTTCGAGGCGGGACGCGATCATGCTGTTATCACGCTCGGGCTCGAAGACTACAGACTGGTCCGATCTCATTGGGACCACTGGCCTGAACTGATGATGGAGCTACAAAAATCTACCTTTTCCGCGGCAGATTAATATTTTGATACATGATTGACATCGACAGACAGTCCGGCACTCCGATTCACAAGCAGGTTTCCGATGCGATCCGGTTCCGAATCGGCAATGGCAAATTTCGCGTTGGAGACACGCTACCGGCCACTAGAAGTATGGCTAACCAATTGGGGATTTCTTTCCATACCGTACGCAAAGCCTATGCAGAGCTTGCCAAGGAAGGCTTAATTGCAGCGAAAACTGGAACGGGATACACCGTTCAAGATGCTGATCCCCTAAGCAAGTCTGAACGTATGGAACAGGGTGCTTCAATTCTAGGCTCGGCCCTTCGCAATGCAGTTGGACTAGGTCTTGACGAGGATGAGATTGAATACCTCTTTTCGGAACAGATGGAGTTGCTTAATGCTACGGACGTGCACACCAAACTTGTAATCGCAGCGCCCTACAAAGAACTGGGACAAGCTTGTGCCATTCAATTAGCGACTACGTTTCAACGAGAATGTCTCTCATGCACGTTGAACGAACTATCGAAGCATACGGATGCCGACGTCTTACTCGTCCCGTTCATGAACGTGAAACAAGCACTAGTCAGTAATTCACGCTCAGATATCCTAGGAGTGGCTTTCGACTTAGACGAAAAAGCGCTGGGAGCTATTTCGCGGCTAATGGACCACGAGACACTTGGGCTCGTATGCCGATACCCTGATGCAATTGGTCCCCTCTCAAGTGACTTGAAGTCGATCACCAAGTTTGCAGGACAGATACTGGCCGTTTCTGTGGATGACGGCGATTCCTACCTATCTTCTCTCATTCGGCAGTGTGATCTACTCGTCTACACCGAAGGCGCACATCGCACTGTTCGGCCTTTTTTAGACCGTGCATCTCATCACGTTAAGCTCACGCTTTCTCTGGCACAATCATCCGTTGAGCGTGTTCGCAGCGCCACTCCCTGAGGCTTTATCATCCTTTTCTGAATCCTCTTCACCCGGATATTTTACACGAACGTGGAATATGCCCAACAGGATATTCAGAAATGTCTCCTTGATGATATTCAACTCTGTGAATGTCAGGTCGGTATTATCTAGCTGGCCATCTTCTCGTCGAGCATTGACTATTCCATCAATGAGTCCCTGAAGCCGCTTATGGGTCGGATTATCCATGGCCCGACTTGCGGCTTCAACGGAATCTGCCAGCATCAATATGGACGTTTCCTTACTCGTCGGGATAGGACCTGGGTAACGATATTCTGATTCCTGAACCTCCGCATCTCCCTCCTTGTGCTGATCCAATGCACGGCGGTAGAAATATTCAATACGAGTCGTTCCATGATGCATGGGAATGAAATCCTGAATCTGTTCTGGCAACCGGATTTTCTTAGCTAGATCTAAGCCTTCTTTCACATGATTCGCAATAATGAGCACGCTCATTCGTGGTTTGAGACCATCATGAGGATTCACCCCACCTCGCTGATTTTCAATAAAATACTCGGGCTTGACCATTTTACCGATATCATGATAGAGCGCCCCAACGCGCGTCAAAAGTGCATTAGCACCAATCGCGGCAGCCGCCGCCTCGGCAATATTAGCAACCTGCAGCACATGATTAAATGTGCCAGGAGCCTTCATGCTCAATTCCTTCAAAATGGGGTGGTTCGTATCTGAAAGTTCAAGTAGCGTAAGGTCGGTAGTAATGCCGAAAGCGCGCTCAAAAATCCACAAAGCCGGATAGGCCAAGAGCATTAGAATCGCGTTGATGGCCAAAAACACGGTCTCATCGAAAAAACGGTCTATGGGCTTATTCTGTAACAGAAAATTAGCGCACAGAATGGTCATATAGGCCCCAAACACGATACTGGCACTAATGAAGAACTGACCTCTATTTCTAATGTCGCGAACACTAAAAATACCCAACGTACTGGCAAACACGGTGGAAAAGAGGAAGGCGAAATCATAGTTGAGCAGGTGACCACCTAGCATTGCCAACGTTAGGGCTCCAAAAAGAGCTACCCTAGAATCAAAGATCACCGTTAGCAGAATGGCCACGATCGCTACCGGCACAACATACATGTCCAGTAGGGCCGCCCTCAAGGCGACTCCGTAAACACCTATTACGCCCAAAAACAGCAACACAATCAGAAAGACCATCTTGTTGTCATCAAAGATGGGACGACGAAGTAAATAGAGGTATAAAAAGAAGATTAGAAACGTTGAAAGGGTCAAAATCAACTGTCCCAATGTCGTTTTCCACCTGACCTGTGTTCCAGCCCGTTCGTTAAGCTCGGCTTCTAAGGAAACCAACTCTTGGTGGATCTCTGCGGTAACAATATCGCCACGACGAACGATCACCTCATTTTCTCGAACCAGCCCCTCGGTAGGTAATATCTCATTTAAACGAGAAGCGATTAGCGTCGATGTCGCTTCTTCACCGAACTTGAGATTGGGAATGATCAGTCGTTGAAATAGCACCGTGGTCACGGCAAGTCGAACCTGATCAGAATTTTGCCAACTCGCCGTAAGAATACCCACGCCGGCACGAATGGCATTGTCTAAACCAAAAACGTCTTCTAAGTCTCGATAAAAATGACTGTTATCGTCATCGACTCGAATATCAATTCGATCTGCTGTAATCTGAGCCTTACTAACATCCATCACCCCCATCTCGTAGTAGGTGTTGGCTAACACTTCAGCTTCTGCCAAGTAAGCTTCATCGAGTCGAGGCCCGCGCTGCTGACTACGAGACGTGACAACAAGACCGGTAACCGAATTTGCATAGGCACGAAGTAGTTTCTGCCACACGGATTCAGAAAACTGATAATTTAGGCTGTCACGCATACTGAGGTAAATTACAGAGTCCGCAAGAGCAGCCTCGAATTGTCCTCGTAATAAATTAAACTGGTACGCACCATACTGCTCGAATACCCGATTGAAACCAGCCTGGATGGAATCTGCTTTGAGAGCCACCTTTTGGGCCACGGTGTTATCTCTCGAAAATATCGGTTCGGTAAATTGCCGGACGCTATCCCTTTCCGCCTTCAAGGAGTCCTGAGGCTTTCGAATGGCAAATTGGAACGGAGCCTGAAGGTTTTCTTGCTGCCAGATATCCTCAATTGTTACGGTGTACTCATATACTTGACCACGTGGATACACGGCCATTGCAGCAATGATGACGGTCGAAATGATCAGCGTCTTTAAGATATTGCGCTTCAGTTTTCTGGAGGAAGCCGTTGTATCTCCCAACTCCAGCTTATCGCCAACCGGCCGCACGGCTGGTTTAAAAAATGGTATGCGTCGTAAAATTGACATATGAGCTACCTATGCATCAGAGATAGCAAGGATCCTATCAGAATGGTGATTCCAGACCCTATTGCTGTGTACCAAGGCCACGCAATAGGAGAAAGGGATAAGGCTACTTTGGTTTGCTCCTCTGGATTCAACATGAACATCCAAGAGCCGTCTGGAGTAATCCAGACTCCGAATATGATCAATATCATGGCTATCACGCCAACTACAAATGCGATGAGCGCATCCGGCTCCTGAACGCGTTTCACCAACTGCCCCAACAAAAATGCGCCTAGCAGAGAACCGTATGTAAAGGAGGCAATGGAAAGCCCGAGCTCAACTACTGGGTTCTGCCTAGACTCGAACAAGGTGGCAAAAAAAACAAAGACCAGGGCCCACCCAAGGGTCATATACCGAGACATCTTCAATGTCACGGCGTCATCCTTTTTAGAGAAATAGGAGCCGAACAGGTCAGTAATGGACGAAGAAGCCAATGCGTTGAGGGAAGATGAAAGGGTGCTCATTGCCGCCGCAAGTATACCAGCTAGCACGAGGCCCGCGACGCCAACGGGAAGCTGTTCAATTATGTATTTAGGGAATACCTCATCCAATCGGCCAAGGCCAAGTTGTGCAGCAGATGCCCCATCGTAGAATGCCCACAACAGCGCCCCAACAATCAAGAACACGGCAAACTGTCCCATGACAAAGAAAGCACTACCGATGAGCGCCTTACGCGCATCTCCTAAGTCTTTACAGGACAACAACCGTTGCACAATGAGTTGATCCGTCCCATGAGAAGCCATGGAAAAGACGCCTCCCCCAATTACAGCCGTAATTAGGACGTAAGGCTGCGTGAGAATAGCCTGTAGACTGAAATCGGCGAAAAATACCTGTGCCTTTCCCGCTTGCGTGATATCGGACCAAGCTCCAGCGGGTAGCGCACCCAGTAACAGCCCAATGGTCACAATGGCACCTACCAAATAGACCGACATCTGAACTACATCCATCCAGACGACGGCTTTAAATCCGCCGACATATGTATAAATAGCTGTCAGAATCCCGATGCCCAGAATAATCATGGGGTACCCAAGATCAACTCCAGCACTTAGTGCTATAATTCTAATTGGAATAGCGGTCGCAAATAAGCGAACGCCATCGGCCAGTAATCTCGTTCCTAGAAACGTAACGGAAGAAAGCCGCTGCATGCGCACCCCAAACCGCTCACCCAAATAGGTGTACGCTGTTTGCATGTCTCCAGCCATATATCGGGGCAGAAACAAAAAGGCTACAACAACTCGACCCAATAAGTAACCAAAGGTCAACTGAAAAAAGGTCATCGTCCCGCCGTAGGCCACTGCTGGGATTCCAATAACAGTTAGCGTACTCGTCTCTGTAGCAACGATAGAAAACGAGATTGCCCACCACGGTAACTCGCGAGATCCTAAAAAGTAATCTCTGGTCGTTTGTTGGCGTCCGGCTGATCGGATTCCAAAATAAACGACACCGCTTAGGTACAGCACGATTACAACATAATCGAGAGGATGAAGCATAACGTTATGATTTGGCCAATGAAATCAGATCATCTTCAGACAGAACCGTAATTCCAAGCTCTTCCCCTTTCCGCGCTTTTGATCCGGGGTTTTCG
>DKOG01000248.1 GCA_002469915.1 Bacteroidetes bacterium UBA7368 | reverse complement strand
CGGTATGAAAAGCGGTTCAACGTTTCCAAATCCTGAAAGCCTCAGGCTTATTTCTAGTAATGCGAAGAATAGAAAGGGGATGGAAAGAGCTAGAAGGGTAAACGCTCTATTCCGTTTCGATGGGTCTGGCTCTGTTTTTATGTCAGACGTGGACATTTATTCCTGCTCACCTGGCTTCCATTCCACTTCCGGAGTTCGGTATGACATATTTACCCAGCGGGCTGCCGTGAAGAGGGCATCGGATAACCGATTGAGATACACGATACACACTTCATTGATCTCTTCCTGCTCTGAAAGTGAGATCACTCTGCGTTCTGCGCGCCGGCAAACGGTTCGTGCCACATGGAGTCGGGCGGCTGCTTCATGGCCGGAAGGTAAAATGAAGGCTTTCAGGGGAGGCAGATCTTCCTCGAATACATCAATATCGTTTTCCAGCCTCACAGTGGCCACAGAAGCGATTCTGTTTATGGTAACCTTCGAGTGCAGTGGAGTAGCAAGGTCTGCTCCAAGTTCAAATAGTTCGGTCTGAATTCGATCCAGCCACCTGCTCATTCGGTCGCCTGCGGCACCGTCAAAATCCACAGGGGCTCCTTCGCCTGTGATCTGTGCACTGCTCCACGGATCGGTAATGGGAAGCGCGCTTCTAACCAAGCCAAGAATAGAATTCAGTTCATCCACGGTACCGTAGGATTCAATTCGAATTGAATCTTTTGATACGCGAGGGCCTCCGAAGAGACCAGTCGTTCCGTCATCGCCGGTACGAGTATAAATTTTCATGAGTTGCCCGTGTTAGGGATCTATGGATACACAAAAAGTCTGAACGCCTTTCAGCGACTCAGGATTCTGTGGATCGTCTGTGAATAGGCGCATCGTATTGAATGCGTAAGGATCCATCATTCTCATAGTAGACATGCGCCTTCATTCTGAAAACGTCAGCCAATAGAGATTCGGTAAGCACTTCCTGTGGCGAACCGGTTGCAGCAATACGCCCTTTATCGAGAATGATGAGATGATCTGAAAATCGGGCTGCCAGCTCGAGGTCATGAAATGCAGCCAAGACCGATCTACCATGACTTACCATCGAGCGGACGTATTGCAGAAACTCGAATTGATGATGCACATCTAGGTAGGTAGTTGGTTCATCGAGCAGAAACATATCGGCTTCCTGAACCAATGCCTGTGCTAGAAATACCCGCTGTTGTTCACCACCCGAGAGGGAAGAAAAAGTCCGGCTAGAGAGCCCTGTTAGGTCAACCTGATCTAAAGCGTCTTTCGCCAAATCCAAGTCTCTACGTCCGTAGGTCGAGAGAGGGCTTTTGTGCGGAGAGCGTCCCAAAAGCACTAATTCTTGGACCTTGAAGTCGAAAGGAAGGCTATGTGATTGACGCACAAAAGCGATGCGCCGCGCGAGTGAGCGCGGCGCCCAAGAGGAAATAGAAGAATCTTCTAGTGTAAGGTCGCCTTCGAAGTCAATGAGTCCTGCCACTGTCTTCAATAAGGTTGTTTTTCCGCTGCCGTTTGGTCCGAGTATACCTGTCCAAGATCCAGGCTCGATGGTGAAGCCTAGGTCTTTCAGTATGGGTGTACCGGAGAGGGTCACTTGCAATCTGGAAGCGCTAAGTAAGGACATCTGGGCGGTGTAAATAGCGGGAACGAGAACGGAAAGGAGGGGTTCGCACTAACTCGGAACCCCACAGCAGAAACTAACTAATCAGTGACTCAGAATACGGCGATACTCAGAAATTCGGTACTTCTTCTGCTCATCTTGACGATGACGGCCTGCGATTCTCAGCAGCAGCAGGATGAGTTTGTGAGTTCTGCCTCTGATACGCCTTCTGGTTTCGTGCGTACAGACTCCAATGGCGCTATTGTTGATGACGATAAGGATGATTGGCGAATTGCCCCTATTTATGGCGGGAAAGTCAGGTTAGACCCGCCTTATCCCAATCCTGCGACAGTGGATTTCGTGACGATTCCCGTCACCATTCTTGAATTTAATAGCATCCAGGGCGGGCTGTCTCTGAGAGCTCGCGATGCTTCTGGAAATCTCCGGACATTGGATGACATTTTGGATTCATCTGACCCTGGAGCCTACATATTTAGGTTTAGTCCGGCCCTTCTTGCTCGAACGGGCCTCATCCGACTGTTCATTTTCGACCGTCTCGGAGAGCTCGTTTCCTACGGCGACCTCATGGTTGAGTAGATCCAGATTCCTGATTACTTAGATCTTGTATTAGGTCTGAGATGAACGCGTTCGAAGAAAAATTGCTAGAAGGCATAAAATCGATGCCGATCTGCTGTGCGTGATCTGCCGCAATCTCTCCTTGATAGTCTCCCCAAATTGCGGAATTGACTGATACAAGGCCGTCGTTGATTCCTTCTCGTGCGTATATGATTGAATTAAATGGGCGCAAAATCGGATTGATAGAGTGTAACGTTCCCTTTCCGGCACCTCCAGCAAAAGATCGATAGACGACATCAGGATGGTTGATCACTTTCGGGTTAAAGTCCTCCGTCATGGCCGATGGCGTCAGGTTTTCAATGGCACGATGAAAATCTGCATTTCCATTGATCATCGCTTGTTCTCCCAGCCAATTCGCTGCGTCATTTAGCCATTCTTTAATCTTGCCAGGTTGCTCTAGAACGATATCTGCGATACTGGACCCACGATGTGGTGAGGAAATAGTGGTTAGACTCAGCACGTGTTTGTGCATTCCGAGTTCGGATATCAGGTATCTCGCATCCAATCCACCCATGGAATGTGCGATCAGGTGAACCTTAGTATGCCGTGTTTGCGAGAGAATCTCTTGAATGTGGCTCTTCCAGGTAACCGCACGGTCACTGATGGTGTCATAGGGAGATACATTTGGAGCAAAGGCAAGAATACCCCTCACGCGAAGATGCATCGCTTCCTCATGTAAGTGGCCACCTTTTGCAAGGAAGGCGAGTAGTCCAAATCCATGCATCAAGACGACCGGATTCCGCAGAGGAATGACGTTAGGCTGAGGAAACGGCTCTAGTCTGGCCAGCCGTCGAATTGCTGTCGAAGTAAGATTTGGCATGAATCAAAACAGTTTGACCCTAAAATAGGGCGGAAAGGAGTACCAGGCTCAGGGCCATGCCAGCGGGTGCGACAATATTGTCGTTTATGGGCAGAGGAACGGCCTCCAAAATGGTCCCGACCAATGCCGAAACCGACAAGGCGACGACGGGGAATGGGTAAATCCAGCTCGAAAAAGTGAAAGCGACCAAGGAGGCGCTTACAAAAAAGGACAAACTTCCTTCCACCGTGCGCCCATCTCCCAACCAAGGGTGGCGCCCGAATTTTCGACCCACTAGAGCAGCTAATGCATCGCCGGTCACAAAAGAGATATAGGCCAAAATGGCCTCGGGTTCGGGGAAAAGAAGCACTAATACGGTGAAGGACATCGTAAGCCATACTGCCCCGTTCAGCATGATTTCCCCACCCGTAAACGCTCGCTCTTCTGGTCGCATCATTCTACCAAAAAACCGATCGAAAACGGTATGGGTGCCTCGGTGTCGTTGTCGGGCAACATCAAGCCCTACGGCAACGAAACTCAGGCTAATCATGATGGACATTCCCCAAACTCGATCAATCAATAGAAATCCAACTGGGTATCCAAGAGAAAGCACGTGCAGTCCCTTGCGCAGGACCTCGTTGTTGTATTCTAGGGGCTTGGACATATGCAGTGGGGAACTATGCGTGGGTACACAGGGTCCGAGGCGGACTTCATCTAAGGGCCCGATCCTCAATTATGCTAGAACGTATTTACGAATATTGCAGAGCAAAAGCGCATGTTAGCGAGAGTTTTCCATTCGATGAAAATACGCTAGTGTTCAAGGTTGCCGGCAAAATGTTTGCGTTATTGTCGCTCGAAGCCAATCCGCTTCGGACCAATTTAAAGTGCGATCCGGAACGGGCAGTAGAGTTGAGAGAAATGTATCCTTGCGTAAAGCCTGGTTTTCACATGAATAAAAAGCATTGGAATACCGTTGAATTGGACGGATCTGTCCCAGACAGCACAATATTCGAATGGATTGATGATTCGTACAATTTGGTTGTGGCAGGTTTGCCCGCCAAAATTAGAAACTCGTTGACATGAGACCTAGACAGAGAAAAGAGTTAGCCGTATTGCACGAAGACAATCACTTGCTCATTATTGACAAGCCTGCCGGAATGCCCTCGCAGCCAGACCGGACGGGTGATCCCGATGTGTTAACCCTCGGTAAAGCCCTCATTAAGGAGAGGTACAACAAGCCTGGAGCTGTATTCCTGGGTTTAGTTCACCGATTGGATAGACCGTCCTCAGGAGTGATGGTGTTGGCAAGAACGTCCAAATCGGCCTCCAGGTTGTCAGAGCAGTTTCGCGACAAGACGATTCGAAAGACGTATCTAGCTCTGTTAGAAGGCGTTCCCGAGGAAGGAGCGGTTTATCAAGATTGGCTCATCAAAGAATACGAGCGCGTAAAACTGGTACCTCAAGGCACGAAGGGTGCGAAAAAAGCAAGTCTGAAAATTATAAAGGTCATTCGGTTTGGGGCCTTGTCCCTCGTGCAAGTTGAGTTGGAAACGGGGCGCTCTCACCAGATCCGTATTCAGTTTTCTGAGAGGGGGCATCCATTGGTTGGAGACTTTAGGTATCGCTCTAGAAGAGAGTTGGATGGCCGTAATTTGGCGCTACACGCTGGCGTATTGGAATTCAATCATCCCACTAAAAAAGACAGATTACGCTTCGCAACGCTGGTGCCTTCGACCTGGCCAGAAGATGTTCAGGAGGCCGGAAATCGACTTTTGGGCATGTAAATGGGCTGGAAAATGGGCTTACCGTGAATTCTCCTGTCCGACCATGAATCCTCGGTTGGATTGCAGTGAAGCTTCTAGGAATAGCCTCGGCCTTCATAGAGTCTGAAAGCAGAGGGCCGGAAGTCAGACTAGATTACCTTTCAAATCATATCGTTTCGGTGTCTCTCGGGATCCGGACGGCAGATATGAACCCTAACTAGTAGCGCTTAAAAAATGTCTCCTCGCGACCTTTCCAATGCAATGGCCAATGATGATCGGTTATTCAACGGCCGGTTTTTCTCCTCAAATCCGATTGATATCGGGTCGGGCGATTGCGTGGGTGTTGTGCTACTGGTTCCTGGTGCGCCTGAGTCGCAGGAAGATGTCTACCCGTATTTGTATCGACGTTTGATGCAGCCGGGAGGTAAAAAATCGGGCCTTCGGTCTTGGTTATCCCACCTGAAATCCCGCTTTTCCGCGCGATTATTAACCCGAGAGGTGATCAAAGATTACCGCGAAATCGGAGGTGGCGCGTCTATAAACCGATTGAATCGAGAACAGGCTTTGGATTTGGGAAGACGGTTGAAATCAAGCGTCATTATTCCCGAAGGCGTTCACATCAAAACGTACTTGGTCTCGCCATTTGGATCTCCGTCCATGCTGGATGCTGCTGAAAAGATGAAACAAGAAGGGGTAACCCACGTGGTGCTACTTCCGTTGTTTCCACAGTATGGTATCGAGACTACAGGGAGAGCCCTTGCTCACTGGGAGGCATTGATCAAGAATCACGAGATTGCTGCCAGACCCACTACAGCGATCTGGGAATTTGCCTCCAACGACAAGTATGTCGAGGCGCTCAACGAGCGGATTGATCAAGGACTTCAGCGGTTTCCGCGAAAGGCACGTCCCGACGTAACGATCTTATTTGCTGCACATGGCACGTTTGTGGGTGATAGTAAAGACAACAAGGATCCCTACTGTTGCTTGGTGCACCACACCGTAGATCGCCTGATGCAAAAAAGGAAGCATGATCACGCATTCAAATTGTCGTTCGTCCGCGATGGGGGGTGGGGAACGAGTATCAGCATCGATCTGAAAAATCAATTTTCTGATTTGGCCCGAGCTGGGAAAAGAGCCGTTTTAGTCGTGCCCGTAGACTATGTGACTGAGCAGTTTGATACGGCCTACATGCTAGACGTCAAGGCGAGAACGGAAGCAGAAGCGTCTGGTATTGCCTATTACCACGTTGCTGCTGGGCTCAATTGCCATCCACTGTTTATAGAAGGCTTAACAGACTTAGTGGTAGAGTCCATCGTCCCGTCCAGCAAAAAGCCTGAAATGCTGTGTGTAGAAGCGTGTCCGCGAACGGGCTGGCATGGTAAAGATGAGTCAGAAGGTGATAAGTGCTCGGTCTGTCCCTTCCTTTCCAATCCTAAAGAAAATAAAACGGCTCGTCCGTCACAGCGCCACGGCTCGCTAAGTACTGCCTCAACGCGCGATCCAGTTAGCCGAAAAAGCTAACGATCAGG